>NZ_JBFBCB010000016.1:0-139296 GCF_040682975.1 Streptomyces sp. NPDC051051 | reverse complement strand
AAGGGACAGATCTTCGTCAAGGGCGAGGTCATCAAGACCGTCCCCGAGTCCAAGATCGTGGAGACCCTCATCGAAGAGGCCATGAAACTGGCCGAACGGATGGAACAGGACGGCGTCGCCCCGGGGGAGCCGGCCGTCACCGTGAGTTGAACAGCACGGACCGAGAGGGGGCCCGAGCATGACGATCCTGGAGAAGATTCGGCAACCACGCGACCTGAAGGCGCTGTCCGAGGCGGAACTCGGCGAACTGTCCGGCGAGATCAAGGAGTTCCTGGTGCACGCGGTCGCCAGGACCGGCGGACACCTCGGGCCCAACCTGGGGGTGGTGGAACTGGCCATCGCCCTGCACCGGGTCTTCGATTCGCCGGTCGATCGCATCCTGTGGGACACCGGCCACCAGAGTTATGTGCACAAGCTCCTGACCGGGCGTCAGGACTTTTCCAAGCTGCGCGGCAAGGGCGGCCTGTCCGGCTATCCCGCGCGCGAGGAGTCCGAGCACGACGTCATCGAGAACAGTCACGCCTCCACCGCCCTAGGCTGGGCCGACGGCCTCGCCAAGGCCCGCCAGGTGCAGGGCGGGAAGGGCCACGTCGTCGCGGTCGTCGGCGACGGCGCGCTCACCGGCGGCATGGCCTGGGAGGCGCTGAACAACATCGCGGCCGCCAGGGACCGGCCGCTGATCATCGTCGTCAACGACAACGAACGCTCCTACGCCCCGACCATCGGCGGCCTCGCCGACCACCTCGCCACCCTGCGCACCACCGACGGCTACGAGAAGGTGCTGGCCTGGGGGAAGGGCGTACTGCTGCGCACGCCCGTCGTCGGCCACACCGTCTACGAGTCGCTGCACGGCGCGAAGAAGGGCTTCAAGGACGCCTTCGCCCCGCAGGGCATGTTCGAGGACCTCGGCCTGAAGTACGTCGGGCCCATCGACGGCCACGACGTCGGGGCCGTCGAGTCGGCGCTGCGGCGGGCCAAACGCTTCCACGGGCCGGTGCTGGTGCACTGCCTCACCGAGAAGGGCCGCGGCTACGAGCCCGCCCTCGCGCACGAGGAGGACCACTTCCACACGGTCGGGGTGATGGACCCGCTGACCTGCGCGCCGCTCGTCCCGGCCGGCGCCCCCTCCTGGACGTCCGTGTTCGGCGACGAGATCGTGCGGATCGGCGAGGAGCGCGACGACGTCGTGGCGATCACCGCCGCCATGCTGCACCCGGTCGGCCTGGCCGCGTTCGCCGCCCGCTTCCCCGACCGGGTCTGGGACGTCGGGATCGCCGAACAGCACGCGGCGGTGTCCGCGGCCGGGCTGGCCACCGGAGGCCTGCACCCCGTCGTCGCCGTCTACGCCACCTTCCTCAACCGGGCCTTCGCCCAACTGCTGATGGACGTGGCGCTGCACCGCTGCGGGGTGACGTTCGTCCTCGACCGCGCCGGGGTCACCGGAGTCGACGGCGCCTCCCACAACGGCATGTGGGACATGTCCGTCCTCCAGGTCGTCCCCGGACTCCGGATCGCGGCCCCGCGGGACGCCGACCAGCTGCGCGCGCAACTGCGCGAGGCGGTCGCCGTGGACGACGCGCCCACCCTGGTCCGCTTCCCGAAGGAATCGGTCGGCCCCCGGATCCCGGCCGTCGGCCACGTCGGCGGCATGGACGTCCTGCACCGCGGCCCGGCACCGGAGGTCCTCCTCGTCGCCGTCGGCGTCATGGCGCCGACCTGCCTCGGTGCCGCCGAACTGCTCCAGGCCCGGGGCGTCGACTGCACGGTGGTGGACCCCCGCTGGGTCAAACCGGTCGACCCGGCGCTGCCCGGCCTGGCCGCCGAGCACCGCCTCGTCGCCGTGGTGGAGGACAACAGCCGTGCCGCGGGCGTCGGTTCGGCCGTCGCCCTGGCCCTGGGGGACGCCGAGGTCGACGTGCCCGTCCGGCGCTTCGGTATCCCGGAGCAGTTCCTCGCCCACGCCAAGCGGGCCGAGGTGCTCGCCGACATCGGCCTCACACCCGTCGAGATCGCCGGACGGATCAGCGCGAGCCTGGCCGCCCGCGACGCGCGCGGCACCGTCGGGAAGACGGCTGCCGGCCCGGCCGAGGAGACGGTGCGGGGCGCCGTCGGGAACACGACCGGAGGCCCCACCGAGGGGACGGCCGGCGGCATCTTCGACAGGACGACCGACGGCCCCGGCAAGGAGACGGTCCGATGAGCACGGAGTTCGACCTCGGCGCGCTGCTGGCCGAGCGCGGAGCCGAACGCTACGAGCTGCACGGCAGATATCTCAACCACCAGCTGCCGCGCATGCTGCACACCATCGGCTTCGACAAGGTCTACGAGCGGGGCGAGGGCGCGTACTTCTGGGATGCGGACGGCAACGACTACCTGGACATGCTCGCCGGGTTCGGGGTGATGGGCCTCGGCCGCCACCACCCCGTCGTCCGCAAGGCGCTGCACGACGTCCTCGACGCCTCGCTCGCCGACCTCACCCGCTTCGACTGCCAGCCGCTGCCCGGACTGCTGGCCGAGAAGCTCCTCGCCCACAGCCCGCACCTGGACCGGGTCTTCTTCGGCAACAGCGGCACCGAGGCCGTGGAGACCGCGCTGAAGTTCGCCCGGTACGCCACCGGCAGACCCAGGGTCCTGTACTGCGACCACGCCTTCCACGGGCTGACCACGGGCTCCCTGTCGGTCAACGGCGAGGACGGGTTCCGGGACGGCTTCGCGCCGCTGCTGCCCGACACCGCCGTACCCCTCGGCGACCTCGACGCGCTGGCGCGGGAGCTGCGGAAGGGCGATGTGGCCGCGCTGATCGTCGAGCCGATCCAGGGCAAGGGGGTTCACGAGGCGCCGCCCGGCTACCTGCGCTCCGCCCAGGAGCTGCTGCGCCGCCACAAGGCGCTGCTCATCGCCGACGAGGTGCAGACCGGCCTCGGCCGGACCGGCGACTTCTACGCCCACCAGCACGAGGAGGGGGTCGAACCCGACCTGGTCTGCGTCGCCAAGGCGCTCTCCGGCGGCTATGTGCCGGTCGGCGCCACGCTCGGCAAGGACTGGATCTTCAAGAAGGTCTACTCGTCCATGGACCGGGTGCTGGTGCACTCGGCGAGCTTCGGGTCCAACGCGCAGGCCATGGCGGCCGGGCTGGCCGTGCTGTCCGTGATGGAGAACGAGCAGATCGTCGCGAACGCCCGCGCGACCGGGGAACTGCTGAAGTCCCGGCTCGCGGCGCTGACCGACACGTACGAGCTGCTCGCCGACGTGCGCGGGCGGGGCCTGATGATCGGCATCGAGTTCGGCAAGCCCCGCTCGCTGAAGCTGCGCAGCCGCTGGACCATGCTCCAGGCGGCCCGCAAGGGCCTGTTCGCGCAGATGGTGGTCGTCCCGCTGCTCCAGCGGCACCGCATCCTCACCCAGGTCTCCGGCGATCATCTGGAGGTGATCAAGCTGATCCCGCCGCTGGTCGTGGGGGAGCGGGAGGTGGACCGGTTCGTGGACGCCTTCACCGAGGTGATGGACGACGCGCACAAGGGCGGCGGGCTCGTCTGGGACTTCGGCCGGACGCTGATCAAGCAGGCGGTGGCCAACCGGTAGGGCGACCGGCGGACCCTCCCCGAGGGCTCTTTGCCTCTCAGGCAAGAAACTTGCCGCAGAGGCAAAGTTCCGGCTGAATGAAGGGATGAGCCACCCCACTTCCGAGGAGGCCGGGCCCGCTCCCGGGCCGGTGGACGACCTCGGCGTCGTCGCGCCGCAGCTGCGCGCCCTGCGCCGGCGCGCCTCCCTCACCCTGGAGGCCGCGGCCCGCACGGCCGGGCTGTCGCCGGCCCACCTCTCCCGGCTGGAGACCGGGCAGCGCCAGCCCTCGCTGCCGATGCTGCTCGCGCTCGCCCGTGTCTACGGTACGACCGTCTCGGAACTGCTCGGCGAGACGGTCGCCGACCGGGACGCCGTCGTGCGCGCCGCCGACATGGAGCCCACCCACGCGGGCGGCTGGACCTACCGGCAGTCCGGCGCCCCGGGGCGGGGCATGCAGGCACTGCACGTGCAGGTGCCCCACGGCTCGCAGGGCGACATCGTGCGGGTGCATCCCGGCGAGGAGTGGCTGCACGTCCTGCGCGGGCGGCTGCGGCTGCGCCTCGGGGACGCCACCCATCTGCTCGGGCCCGGCGACAGCGCGCACTTCGACTCGCTGACCCCGCACCGCATCGCCGCCCAGGACCCCGACGGGGTCGACCTGCTGTTCGTCCACACCCTGTTGCAGAGCCCGACGGCCGCACTGTGCCTCGGCCCCACCCCTGGAGAGACGCCATGACCGACATGGAGGAGAAGTTCCCCCGGAGCCTGTGGATCCGGCTGATCATCTACATCGCGGTGGGGCACCTCTTCGCCGGGTTCCTCTGGCTGCTGTTCGAGGTCGGCGCCAAGCAGTAGACGGCGGGGGAGACCGGACGCCGGGGGTGCCCGCTCAGTCGAGCAGGCGCTCCCGGAGCCGTTCGCGGGTCTCCGGGGCCAGACCGAGGCCCTGCTCCAGGTAGGCCTCGACGCCGCCCCAGGTGTCCTCGATGGTGTGGAACGCGGCCGCGAGGTACTCCGCACGGGCGTCGAAGAGGGGGCTCAGCAGCTCCATGACCTCGGGGGAGTACGCCTCGGGGGAGGTGCCGTTGCGGCGCACCTTGTAGCGGCGGTGCTTGGCGTTGGACTCCAGGTAGTCGGCCAGGATCGCCTCCTCCTCCACGCCCACCGCGAGCAGCGTCACGGCGATGGACAGACCGGCCCGGTCCTTGCCCGCCGCGCAGTGCATGAGCGCCGGGACGCTGTCCTCGGCGAGGGAGTGCAGCACGCGCGAGTGCTCGCCCGTGCGCTCCGTCATGATCGAGCGGTAGGAGGCGATCATCCGGCCGGCCGCCTTGCCGTCGCCGAGGATCTCCCGCAGCTGGTCGATGTCGCCGTCGCGGACCATCTTCCAGAACTCGGCTCCGTCCGCCGGGTCGGAGAGCGGCAGGTTCACATTGCGCACGCCCGGCAGCTCGACGTCCGGGCCCTCCAGCCTCTGGTCCGCCGCGTTGCGGAAGTCGAAGACCGTGTGCAGGCCCAGCGAGGCCAGGAACGCGGCGTCCTCGTCGGTGGCGTGCGCGAGATGTCCGCTGCGGAACAGCACGCCGTGGCGGACCCGCCGGCCGTCGACGGTCGGCAGGCCGCCCACGTCCCGGAAGTTGCGCACTCCGGCCAGCTCGGGCTCGGTCGACGGGATCTGCTGCGTCACGGGGGCTCCTCCCGGTCGTCGGTCCCGGCCGGCGCGGCTCGACGTGGCCACCGGAACACTTCCCTGACCATACGACATGGATGCCTGGGGCAAACGGGTCCTCGACCAGGCCTTCGAGACCTCCGCCGGCCCTGTTCGAACCGGGGGTCCGACGCGCGGGTCCGCCGGCGGAGGTCTCCCGGGAGGGCCGGTCGGGTGCGCACCCGGCGCACGGTGACCTTGATGTGTTGGTTATCCGCTCGTGCGACATCTGGGAGTTCTGTCCGAATTGAAGCCTTCATTCCAACTCGCTCTGGAATAAGGCGCTCTGGGGGCCTGTCACGTGAGCAGCGTCATATCCGTGACCCTGAGTCGCCCGTCATGCTCACGTAATACGGTTGTTTTCCAAGGCTGTTCATCGGAAAAGCGGCCTCTCGATTCACGGAAAGTGACCGGGAACTCCCACCGGGGATCAAGAGAAAGCCTCGACGAGCACAACCTTCGCTTGTCCCCGTGCGTCGTGGTCGCTTACGTTCCAGACCAATCCGGACGGACGCCCAATCCTGCCGCCGCCCGGAGCCCGCACACTCACCCGTGAACGGCAGGAGCGGGGGACCCACAGGCAGTACCGCCTGTTCCGGTCTCCGGAACGGCTAGGGGTACAGCCGCGCCCCGGCGCGGCCGGACATCTCCAGTCCGCACCCGACAGCTCACCTCGCAGGCGCCGGAGAGGAATTCGTCATGCCCGCCAAGGGTAAGCACCGCCGTCCGAAGCCCCAGCGCTTCACCCGCTCCATCGCCGCCGCCGGAACCGGCGGCGCCGCGCTCGCCCTCCCGCTCATAGGGGCCACCGGTGCGCACGCCGCACCGTCGCAGTCGGCGACGCAGGCGGTCTCCGCGGCTTCCGCGCTCTCCGCCGCTCCGGAAAAGGCCGTCCAGGCCGTTCCCGTGGCGCAGAAGTCCGCGAAGTCCACCACGACCTACACGGTGCGGTCCGGCGACTACCTCTCCAAGATCGCGGACGAGCAGGACGTCAGCGGCGGCTGGACCCGGCTCTACGCGGACAACCGCGAGGCCGTCGGGGACGACCCGTCGCTGATCCACCCGGGTCTGAAGCTGTCGATCGGCAAGAAGGCCGCGACGGGCACGGCCAAGTCGCCGTCCGTTTCGTCCGGTTCCTCCTCCTCGTCGAAGCGGCCCTCGGGCTCCACCGCGAAGTCGTCGGCGTCCTCGGGGTCGGCGGCGTCCTCGAAGTCGTCCTCCTCGGACTCCGCGAAGCCGTCCTCCTCGAAGGCGTCCACGACGCAGGCCGCCGAGAACACCACCGCCGCCACCGGCTTCGCCCTCCCGGTCTCCGGCGCGACCGTCGGCACCCCGTACAAGATGTCCGGCAGCATGTGGTCCAGCGGGTACCACACCGGTGTCGACTTCGTCGTCCCCACCGGCACCTCGCTCAAGGCCGTCGGCGCGGGCACGGTCGTCTCCGCGGGCTGGGGCGGCGCGTACGGCAACCAGGTCGTCATCAAGCTCGCCGACGGCTTCTACGCCCAGTACGCCCACCTGTCCTCGCTCTCCGTCTCGGCCGGCCAGTCCGTCTCCGCCGGTCAGCAGGTCGGCCTCTCCGGTGCCACCGGCAACGTGACCGGCCCGCACCTGCACTTCGAGATCCGCACCGGTCCCGACTACGGCTCGGACGTCGACCCGGTCGCCTACCTCCGCTCGCACGGCGTCTCCGTCGGCTGACGTACGGCTCGACCTCCCGCCCGACACGCCGCCGAAGGCCGGCCCCCGATCCCCGGGGCCGGCCTTCGGCGTTTCCGCATGCGCACCGGCACCGGCACGGCACCGGCGCCCGCGCGATCTTGCACGTTCGTGATCGTTCCATTGCGGTTGCGTGGCGGGCGGGCCAGGGGCGTCGACAGGCGGGGCGGGGTGGGGACACAGTGACCGGAAGGGCGGCAAGCGCTTTCTCCCGCGGTGCGCTCCGTCCGCCTCACGTCCTCCCGCGTCACCACGCCCTGAAGGAGCCGCATCCCATGACCACCACCCGCAGGGCCTTCGGCGCCCTGGCCGCCGGCGCCGCCCTGGCCGCCCTCGCCCCCGCGGCCGCCGCGAGCGCCGCGCCCCGCCACCGCCGCCCGATCGCCCACGACGACTTCCGCCGCGGCCTCGGCAAGTGGGCCGTCGAACTGGAGAAGGGCGGCACCGTCACCGCCTCCCGCGGCACCCTGGAGGTCGACGTGCCCGCCGGCGCGACGATCTGGTTCAAGGAGCGGCTCGAAGGGCCGTACGTCCTGGAGTACACGGCCACCCCGGTTTCCGCGGGCGGCGTCAACGACCGCGTCTCGGACCTCAACAACTTCTGGAACGCCGTCGACGCCCGTTCCCCGGACGACCTCTTCGCCACCGCGCGCGGCGGCGCCCTCGCCGAGTACGACCACCTCAGGACGTACTACGTCGGCTACGGCGCCAACGGCAACACCACCACCCGGCTGCGCCGTTACGTCGGCCGGGCGGGGGAGCGGCCGCTGCTGTCCGACTACACCGAGCCGCTGCTGGTGCCGAACGCGCCGCACCACGTCCGCATCGTCTCCGACGGCTCGACCGTCCGCTGGTGGAACAACGGGCGGCTCGTCTTCGACCACACCGACCCGGAGCCGTACACCGCCGGGCACTTCGCCTTCCGCACCACCTGGAGCCATTTCCGGATCGACGGCTTCCGGGTGTGGTCGTTGCACCGACACGGGTGACGAGGGCCTTATTCCCACATTGGCCAAGTCTTTAGGAGTGGCTTATCTCACCGCCCGTCAACCCCTGCCTACGGTCGCGTAAGTCACATTCGAAGGTGAATCATGAACGGCTGTGGCAGACGATTCGAAGAATGACGACAGCTCAGTGATCGGGTCGTACGTGGCGGTGGGGGACAGCTTCACCGAGGGCGTCGGCGACCCCGGTCCCGACGGGAGGTTCGTCGGCTGGGCCGACCGGTTCGCGGTACTCCTCGCGGACCGGCGGCCCGAAGGCGACTTCCGGTACGTCAACCTCGCGGTGCGCGGCAAGCTGCTCGACCAGATCGTGGAGGACCAGCTTCCGCGAGCGGTCGAGCTGGCACCGGACCTGGTCTCCTTCTGCGCGGGCGGCAACGACATCCTCCGGCCCGGCACCGACCCCGACGAGGTCGCCGAACGTTTCGAGCGGGCGATCGCGGCCCTCGCCGCGGTGGCCGGCACCGTGATGGTGACGACCGGGTTCGACACCCGTGGCGTCCCCGTGCTCAAGCACCTGCGCGGCAAGATCGCCACCTACAACGGACACGTGCGCGCCGTCGCCGACCGGTACGGCTGCCCGGTCCTCGACCTGTGGTCCCTGAAGTCCATCCAGGACCGGCGGGCCTGGGACGGCGACCGGCTCCACCTCGGGGCGGAGGGCCACACGCGTGTGGCGCTGCGCGCCGGTCAGGTCCTCGGCCTGGAGGTGCCCGCCGACCCGGAGCAGCCCTGGCCGCAGCTCCCGCCGCGCGGCACCCTCGAGATCCGGCGCGACGACGTGCAGTGGGCGCGCGAGTACCTGGTGCCGTGGATCGGGCGCCGGCTGCGCGGGGAGTCCTCGGGCGACCACGTGACCGCCAAGGGCATCCTCTCGCCCGACGACATCAAGATGCGGATCGCCGCGGTGGCGTGAGCCGACCGGCGCGACCGGCCGTTCCCGGGGAGCGGCCGGCCGCGCCGGTGCGCGGACCCGGCCGGTACGGCTTCAGCGATCCTGGGGTCCCGCCATCCCCAGTTCCCGGGTCAGCGCCTCCTCCACCCACTCCTGCGCGCGGCTCCGGGACACTGCGCCGTCGTAGGACGTGAGCTGTACGGCGAGGCCGTCGAGGAGGGCCGTCAGGCGCAGGGCCGTCCCGGCCGGGTCGGGACAGCGGAACTCGCCCGCGGCCACCCCCTCCGCGATCACCTCGGCGAGCGCCGCCTTCCACCGCCGGTCGAGATCGCGGGCGACCTCCCGCAGCGCGGGTTCGCGCAGCGACACCGCCCAGCCCTCGATCCACAGCCGCCAGCCCTTGGCCGGCCCGGTGGGGGCGTACCAGCGCACCGCCGACCGCAGCCGGCGCAGCGCGGTCGTCCGGCGGCCGAGCAGCTTGCGCAGATGGGCCAGGTCGCCCTCGGCGGCGTAGGCGAACGCGTCGGCGACGAGCCGCTCCTTGGTGGAGAAGTGATAGAGCACCAGCGCGTTGCTCACGCCGAGCGCCGAGGCCACGTCGGCGATCCTGACCGCCGCCACGCCCCGCGCCTCGATCTGCTCGATGGCCGCCCGCAGCAGTTCCTCGCGCCGCTCGGCCACACTCAACCGGACCCTTGCCACGCCGTCACCCTACACAGGGCCTGCGACCTGCGCGGACGCCGTCAGCGGTGGTGGCCGAAGCGCTCCGCGATGACCGGCAGCCGCTGCTCGGCGATGGCGTGCGCGGCCTGGCGAGGGGTCGTTCCGTCGGACTCCGCGCGCGCCAGTACGCGTTCCACCAGCGCGCGCATCGAGCGGCGCGTGTGGGCGAACGCCTCCCCGGCGTCCGCGCCGATGTCGCCGAACAGCGTCCACCACCACCAGGCGTTCGTCCCGGAGTTGACGACGACGTCCGGCAGCACGCTCACCCCGCGCGCGTGCAGCAGCTCCTCCGCCTCGGGCAGGACCGGCATGTTGGCCGCCTCGACGATCCAGCGCGCGGTGATCCGCGCCTGTTCCCGCGGCCCGATCGCGTACGACACGGCGGCCGGCACCAGCACCTCCGCCTCGGCCGACAGCCAGGCGTCGCCCGGGAGTTCGGCGAAGCCCGGGCGCAGCGCGCCGCGGTCGACGGTGCCGTGGGCGTCCCGCGCGGCCAGCAGCGCCTCCACGTCGAGGCCCGCCGGGTCGGCGATCGTGCCCTTGACGTCGGCGACGGCCACCACCGTCAGCCCCGCGCGCGCGAGGAAGCGCGCCGTCGCCCCGCCCATGGTGCCGAACCCCTGGAGGGCCACCCGGGTGCCGGCGTACGGCACCCCCGCCCGGTCCAGGGCCGTGAGCACGGACTCGGCGACCCCGCAGCCGCCCACCAGTTCGTCCAGGCCGATGCCGTCCACCTCGACCGCGAAGGCGTCCGCGAGCCGTCCGCGGGCCGCGTGCTCGTCGTCGAGCAGCGGATAGACGGCCTGGATCGACGACACCAGCCCGGCCTCGACGGCGGCCCGGTCGACGACGTCCTGGCTGAGCCCCAGGTCCTCACCGGTGGTCCAGCAGCTCTCGACGTACGGCCGTACCGCCCGCAGGTACCGCACCAGCAGCCCGTACGCCTCCGGGTCCCGGGGATCGCAGTCGATGCCGCCCTTCGCCCCGCCCAGCGGGACGTAGCGCGCCGCCGGGTCGTAGTGCAGGGCCTCCTTGAGGCTCATGCCGCGGGCGAGGCCGGTCACCTCGTCGAGGGTGCAGCCCTCCCGCATCCGCAGGCCGCCGCTGCAGACGCCGCGCACCAGCCGGTCGACGACCAGGTGACCTCGGCGGCCGGTGAGGTGGTCGGTCCAGGTGAGGGACAACAGGGGGGCGGTCATACGGGCTCCTCGCCGAGGACCTTTACTGAACAGTGAGTCAGTATCGGGAACCTGCGGGCACCGTGTCAACGAGCTGCGGCCACCCCCTCCGAACAGGCGAGCGGAGGTTTGTCGGACCGGCCGACCATAATGGGAACCCTCAGCGACTCCACCTGGAGGTACCGTGGCCGGATTCCGTTCCCTGAGCCCCGGGCTCCGCGCACTGCAGCCCGAGGCCTTCGGCGCGGACCCGAGCGGTGAGCGCATGGCGCGCATCCGCAGATCACCCCACTTCGCGAACGGGGTCTTCCAGAACCCCGGCGGGGAAGCGAGGACCCGGCCCTCGGGCTCCCCGCTCGACCTCGCCAAGGCCTTCTTCGACAAGGACACCCGCCCCCGCCGCGCCCCCTCCGGCACGGTCCCGGTGCACCCCACCACCCTCGCCGACCTGGCCCGGCCGCCCGCCACGGGCCTGCGCCTGACCTGGATGGGGCACTCCAGCGTGCTCGCGGAGATCGACGGACACCGGGTGCTGTTCGATCCCGTCTGGGGCGAGCGCTGCTCCCCCCTCCCCTTCGCGGGCCCCAAGCGCCTGCACCCGGCCCCCCTGCCGCTGGCCGCGCTCGGCCCGGTCGACGTCGTCGTCATCTCGCACGACCACTACGACCACCTCGACCTGCCCACCGTCAAGGCGCTGGCGGGCACGGACACCCTGTTCGCGGTGCCGCTCGGCGTCGGCGCCCATCTCGAACACTGGGGCGTGTCCGCCGACCGGCTGCGCGAGCTGGACTGGCACGAGGCGACCCGGATCGGCGGCCTCACCCTCACCGCCACCCCGGCCCGTCACTTCTGCGGCCGGGGCCTGCGCAACAGCCAGCACACCCTGTGGGCCTCCTGGTCCGTCGCCGGCGACGAGCACCGGATCTTCCACAGCGGGGACACCGGCTACTTCGACGGATTCAAGGACATCGGAGCCGAGCACGGCCCGTTCGACGCCACGATGATCCAGATCGGGGCGTACTCGGATATGTGGCCGGACATCCACATGACCCCCGAGGAGGGACTGCGCGCCCACCTCGACCTCCAGCGCGGCAGTCCGGGCGGGGTTCTGCTGCCGATCCACTGGGGGACTTTCAATTTGGCGCTGCACGCGTGGGCGGAACCGGGGGAGTGGACGAAGGACGCGGCCGAGGAGGCCGGCCAGGCGGTGGCGTTCCCCCGTCCCGGCGAGCCGTTCGAGCCAGGGGGGAAGCTGCCGGCCGAGCCATGGTGGCGCGAGATATCCCATCCGATCGCGCACCCGTGGCGGCGTCCACGGGGTGCTGAGGGTGTGGCCGAGACGAGCAGGGGGGATCTCGACCTCGCTGGTGAGCGGTGACGTCGGTCGGGGACGAGCTTGGGGAGATGACCCGGAGGCCGGAGCGTCTTCCGGCTGAGGAGCTGGATCGTTCGCTGCTGGACTCGGGCGCGGCTCCTCGGGTAGAGCGTGAAGTCGCTGCGCAGCGATTCAGGCCCTTGTCGAAGTGGTCTCCGAGCGCCACTGAGCCTCTTCCAAGCTGGCGGCGCTGACCGCGAGTTGGACAGTCCTGCACAACGACGAAGCTCCTGGTAGACGGGTTCTCGACCAAGATCGCCCGTGTTCGCCAGGAGCTTCGCGTGCTTGTCTACCCGTTTTCGACCGACTTGTCCACTCGCACATTGCGGTTCCTGGCCGGACAACTGACGGCCAGGCATCGGGACATCGGGACCCGGTGGCGACGGCTTCCCGTGGCACGTCAGGCCCTGCTCGCCCTGGCCCACCTGCGGTGCGGTGACGCCTATGCCCAGCTCGCGGCCGGGTTCGGCATCGGGATCGCAACCGTCTACCGCTACATACGTGAGGCCATCGAGGTCCTGGCCGCCCTCGCCCCGACCCTGACCGAGGCGATGAAGACCATCCGGACGAAGGCGTTCGTCATCCTCGACGGCACCCTGCTGCCCATCGACCGCATCACCGCCGACACCCCGTACTACTCCGGGAAACACAAACGCCACGGCATGAACGTCCAGGTCCTCACCGACCCGTTCGGCCGTCTGCTCTGGGCCTCACCGGCTTTGCCCGGCTCGACCCACGACCTGACCGTCGCTCGGCAGCACGGAATCATCGACGCCCTCGCTGCAGCGGGCCTCAAGTGCTGGGCGGACAAGGCGTATCAAGGAGCCGGCAGACCCGTCCGGGTCCCGTTTCGGGGCCCTCGCCTCAAGCAGTGGAAGCGCCGCCACAACACCACCCACGCCAAGATCCGTTGTCTTGGCGAGCGGGCCATGGCCACCCTCAAGGGCTGGCGGCTCCTGCGGAAACTCCGCTGCAGCACCAACCGCATCACCGACATCGTGAAGGCCGTCCTCGTCCTTCACCACGCGCCGGCATGAGGTTGGAAGAGGCTCAGTAGTCGAACGTTCCGGCTGTATCGGTGCAGTTGATCGGGTCACCGGAGCAGTGGCTATAGGCGTTGTCGCCACCGCCGGACACCGGGTCTGTCTGGAGGAAAGTGCCGGTGGCCGGGGCATAGCTTCGGGCGCCCATCATGAGCAGGCCGCCGGGAGCGTCCGCGGTGCGTGCCGCGGTGCCCAGCCAGCCGTAGCGGGCCGTGTCCGTGGTGGCGTCGGGAGCGCCGTACTCGTCGTAGCGCTGTACCTGCGGCTGAGCGCTCGAGGCCAGCGGCAGCCGGACGCTGATGTCGCCGTGGAGGTTGGACAGTTGGAGCACGGCGTCACCGCTCGCGCTCGTGACGGCGCTCAGCCCGCCGGTCAGGTCGCCGACGTTGCGGCTGACCGTGATGGCGGTGCCGGCCGTGGTGCTGCCCCAGGCAGGGGTGTCCGCGCCGGAGCGGTAGTGCTGCGTGGTGATCGACGTCGTGCTCCAGATGCCGTCCGCGGCCTTCGTCTCGGCCGTGATGCTCGCCTGGCGGCCTGCCACGTCCAGGTCCCACGTGGTGCGCGCAGAGTCCTTGGCGACCTGCCGGATCGTGTCACCCGTGTAGTAGGCGACCGTCGTGCCGTCCACTCCGGTGGTGCGGCGGCCGAAGGCGTCGTACACCGCCTTCGTCGTGGTCGTGCCGCGGGTGGCGGAGACCAGACGGTCGGCGCTGTCGTACGCGTACGACGTGCTGTCGGTCGACGGCGAGGTGGTCGAACCGCACCCTCGGCGCCTCACATCGGTGAGTGTGCCGTGTGCCGTGTGCCGTGTGCCGCGTGGCAGAGGAGGCAGGAGCCGAGGCCGCCGTCGCCCGCAGCGCCTGCCTCGCCCCGGCGAGTCCTTCGAGCCGGCCGCGGAGAGGGTGCCTGCCGAGCCGCGGTGGCGCGGTGTGGTGGCGCGGTGTGGCGGGCGGACGGTCCTGCCCGCACCCGGAAGGCAAGGCCACGGCCAATACGGTGAGTGACATTTCGAAGGGTGTTACCGGGGGTGGGGGCGTCCCAGGGGTCGTCCCGGCAGCCCGGTCCGGCCCTCCGGACCGGACCGGGCCACCCGCCGGCGGGGGTCGGGGAGCCACCTGCTCCCCGACCCCGACGTCTGTTCTTGGACACCTCTGACCAGGTCTGATCGATTCCCTCACCTCAACTGTCCGAGCACCTCACGAGCTTATCGGTCTGTCGTACGAAGCCTCATACCAGAGCGGGACGCTCACCGGGGGACTTTGCCAACTGACCATCGTGCTTGTCGGATCGGCGACTACTGTGAGTGTCCGTCGGGTGGGAAGGTGCCGAAATCCCTCGGCCCTCCCGACCGACACCGCGATGGCGCAAGCCCGAGGAGCGCACCCCACGCGAGCCCCGGGTCCGACGGACAGTACGAGGACACCGATGTCTCACCTCCGCGCACCGGCCGCACGCGCAGACCGCCGTGAGGGCGGACGGCACGGAAGGCCGGTCGCCGGCACCGCACCCGCAGCGGCCGAGAGGCACATACGGCCCCAGCTGCTGCGACTCGCCGTGCTGCCCCCGACCGCCGTCGCCCTCAGCGCCTGCGCGGCCGTCCTGTTCACCGTGCGCTCCACCGGCGCCAGGCCGGGACCGACCCTGTGGGCCGTCCTCGCCGGGGCCGTCGCGGTGACCGGCGTCGGCATCGTCGTCGCCGCCGTGGCCGCCGACCGGGCCGCCCGCTCCGTCAGCGAACGCATCACCGCCCTGCGCCGCAGCAGCGCGCGCGGCGAGGCCGACCTGCGCGCCCTGCTCGACGCGCTGCGCCGCGGCGAGACCCCGCCGCACCGCAAGCCGCGCGGCGGCCCGCCCGGCGACGCCGACGAGTTCGAGCTGCTCGCCGCCGACCTGTCCCGTGCCCACGACGGGGCCGTCACCGCCGTCGTCCAGGCCGCCCGGCTCTCCAGCCGGACGGGCAGCGAACAGAAGCTGGAGGTGTTCGTCAACCTCGCGCGGCGCCTTCAGTCCCTCGTGCACCGCGAGATCGCCACCCTGGACGAGCTGGAGAACGAGATCGAGGACCCCGACCTCCTCAAGGGCCTCTTCCACGTCGACCACCTCGCCACCCGGATCCGCCGGCACGCCGAGAACCTCGCAGTCCTCGGCGGCGCCGTCTCCCGGCGGCAGTGGAGCAACCCCGTCCCCATGACCGAGGTGCTGCGCTCCGCCATCGCCGAGGTCGAGCAGTACTCGCGGGTCAGACTCGTCCCGCCGGTCGACGGCGAACTGCGCGGGCACGCCGTCGCCGACGTCATCCACCTGCTCGCCGAACTCATCGAGAACGCCACGGTCTTCTCCGCCCCGCACACCCAGGTCCTGCTGCGCGCCGACCTGGTCACCTCCGGGCTGGCCGTCGAGGTCGAGGACCGCGGCCTCGGCATGCCCGTCGACGAACAGGGCCGGATGAACACCCTGCTCGCCGACCCCGACCAGGTCAACGTGGGCCGCCTGCTCGCCGACGGCCGCATCGGCCTCTACGTCGTCTCGCAGCTGGCCCGCCGCCACGGCATCCGGGTCCGGCTCCAGAGCAACATCTACGGCGGCGTCCAGGCCGTACTCGTCGTCCCGCAGGCCCTTCTCGGGGCGGCCGGACCGCCGTCGCCGCAGGCCGAGGAGAGCGGCGCGGGCGCGGTGCCGGCGGGCGCGGCGGGCGGACAGGTGCCGCGGGTCGGAGAGCGGCCGCCTCTGGCCCTGCAGGCCGGCGCACGGCCCCAGGACCAGGAACAGGTCCAGGACCAGCCGGGCACGCAGCCCCAGCCCCAGCCGGGCACGCAGCCCCAGCCCCAGCCGGGCACGCAGCCCCAGCCTCAACTTCTGTACCCAACACCATTGTTGACGCAGCACCAAGTCACTTCACAGGAAATCTCGCTGACGTCTCGTCAGCACCACCTTTCCGCCCCGCCCTCCGTCCAGCACGACACCGCCGCCCCGAACGGCGGCCGTCCGGCTCCGCTGCCCGTCCGCGGCGCGCACGAGGAGCGGCCCAATCCGGCCGAGGCGGTGCCCGGGATCCGGCCCGCCGACCGGGCCGCCGTGGAGGAGGTCGCGGGCCTCGTGCCCACCCCGCGCGCGAGCACGGTGCGCGGCACCATGGGCAAACCGCAACTGCCCCGCCGCCGCGCCCGGGAGCACATCGCCCCCCAGCTGCGCGGCGGTCCCGCCCCCCGCCCGGACGCCGAGCGGCCCGCCGGTCACGACCCCGGTCTGATGGCCGCCTTCCAGCGCGGCGTCGGCCTCGCCGAGGCCCAGCAGAACCTGGAGGCGGACGTCCTGCCGGTCCAGGCCGGCCCGGCCGCCGCGGACGTACCGCACGCGACGGCCGCCTCCCTTCGGCCCGACGCCGGGGCGCACGCCGCGCACGGCCTGCCCGGCGGCCTCGACCACCAGTCCACCACCCGGCACGACGGGAGCGCACCAGCCGGATGAGTACCCCCCTCACCACCTCTGCCCCCACCTCCACCGCTCCCGCTGACCTTCGTACCCCAAGGAGTCGATCCACCATGGCGAGCGATGCGCCGACCGGCCAGGTATCCGATCTCGACTGGCTGATGAGCGGCCTCGTGCAGCGCGTGCCGCACACGAGGAGTGCGGTCCTCCTCTCCTGCGACGGCCTCGTGAAGTCCGTCCACGGCCTCGACCACGACAGCGCCGACCACATGGCGGCCCTGGCCTCCGGGCTGTACTCGCTCGGCCGCAGCGCCGGGCTCCGCTTCGGCGACGGCGGGGAGGTGCGGCAGGTCGTCGTCGAACTCGACTCGACGCTGCTGTTCGTCACCACCGCGGGGTCGGGCACCTGTCTCGCGGTGCTGGCCGGACGCGAGGCCGACGCCGCCGTGCTCGGCTACGAGATGGCGATGCTCGTCAAGAGCGTGCGGCCCTACCTGGTGACCGCGCCCCGGCAGCACGCCGTCGAACCCTCGGTGATGGGGCCTTGAGGGCGGCGGCGGCCGGCGACGGGCCCTGGCTCGACGACGCGGCCGGACGGCTGGTGCGTCCGTTCACGGTCAGCAACGGCCGCACCAGACCCACCGTCGCCCTGGACCTCATGTCACAGGTGAGAACCACCGGGACGACCCCCTTCGACCATCTCGGCCCCGAGCACGCGCAGGCACTGGACCTGTGCCGTGCTCCCCTCCCGGTCGCCGAGGTCGCCGCCCACCTGAGGCTGCCGGCGGCCGTCACCAAGGTGCTGCTGGCGGACCTCGTCGACTGCGGGGCGCTGACCACCAAGCCCCCCGAGTTCCACCACCACCCCACCGACCGGGCCCTACTGGAGGCAGTGCTCGATGGACTACGACGACAGCTCTGACCACGACGACGGCTCCGACCCCTTCCCGACCGCGCTGAAGATCCTGGTCGCGGGCGGGTTCGGGGTCGGCAAGACCACGTTCGTCGGCGCGGTGAGCGAGATCGCCCCCCTGAGCACCGAGGAACTGCTCACCACCGCCGGCGCCGCGACCGACGACCTCGACGGCATCGAGAACAAGGTCGAGACGACCGTGGCCATGGACTTCGGCCGCATCAGCCTCGACCCGCAGCACGTCCTGTACCTGTTCGGCACCCCCGGACAGGAACGGTTCTGGTTCATGTGGGACGAGCTGTCCGAGGGCGCCCTCGGCGCCGTCGTCCTCGCCGACACCCGTCGCCTGGAGCAGTGCTTCGCGGCCGTCGACTTCTTCGAGGAGCGCGGCCTGGGCTTCATCGTGGCCGTCAACGAGTTCGACGGCGCCCACCGCTACGATCCCGAGGAGGTGCGCGCCGCGATAGACCTGGACCCGGCCGTCCCCATAGTGCGCTGCGACGCCCGCATCTCCGCCTCGGGCGTGCAGACCCTGCTCACCCTCGTCCGCCACCTCATCGCCCACGCGCCGGCGGTACCCCGGCCGAGCCGCGGCGCCCACAGGTGAACCCGCACCACCCCCTACCGGAGCCGCACATGCCGTACGTCCACAGCGACGGAGCCCGCCCATGAGCTACGACCCGCCCCGCCCGGCCGGTCGACTGCTGCTCACCCCCGAGGACGAGGAGGCTCCCGCCCGCACCCTGAGGCTGCGCGGCCTCGGCCTGGGGGAGCGGGCCGAGCCCGGTCTGGACGCCTTCGCGGACCGCCTCGCCGAGATGACCGACGCGCCGTACGCGATGGTCAACTTCATCGACGTGGAACGGCAGTTCTTCGCCGGCCTGCACACACCGCCCGGCGGCCGGGCCGCCCGCGGCGGCAAGCCGGAACTGGGCCGCCGGCTCGCCCGCGAGTACGGCTACTGCCCATACGTCGTCGCGCGGCGCAAGGCACTGGTCCTGGAGGACGTCCGCGACTATCCGCGGTTCGCGGGCAATCCGGTCGTCGAGGAGTACGGCATCCACTCCTACCTCGGCGCCCCGCTGATCGACACCACCGGCATGGTGCTCGGCACGGTGTCCGTGGCAGATCTGACGCCCCGGCCCTGGGGCAGGGCGGGGCTGGCGACCATCAAGGCGACCGCCGCGGACCTCGCCGGACGGCTGGAACACCGGCAGGCCGGCGGACCGCCCCGGTGAACCGGTCCGGACGGGGTCCGTCAGAAGCCCCGCCAGACGTTGTCGAAGGCGGCGTCCTCCACGGACCGCCGCTGCCGTACGGCGGTCAGCTCCGTCACCGCGTCGCCGACCGCGACCAGCACCGTCGCCACCTGGTCGGTCAGCGGGCCCGGGAAGCCGTCGCCCTCCTCCTCGCGGACACCGGTGGTGGTGGCCAGGCCCGCCAGGACGGGCTCGTCCGCGGCCCAGCGTTCGGCGGCGCGGCGCCGGGCCGGTGAGTCCGCGGCCCCGCTCCGGTCGGACCGCCCGGCGAGCCGGCGGCCGCGCGGGCGGGTCAGCACGCCGTCGGCCTCCATCCGGGCGGTGTAGGCCGCGGCCAGCCCGCGACCGCGGCGCCACAGCCACTCCTCGACCGACTCGTACGGCTCCCGCCGCACCATCGAGGCCGCGGCCTCCGCGAGGAGCCGGTCGCCCGGGGCCGGCGCCGTCCCGGGCGTCACCCGGTCGTCGGCGAGGACGAGCACGCCCGCCTCCACCAGGTCGATCAGCTCGGCCCCCGCGAGGGCGAGCGAGAGTTCACCCCGCTCCACGGGGCGCGCGGGCGGCACGTCCAGCGAGACGATCAGCAGGTCCTGCGCCGTGGTCATGGGCTGCTCCCCGTCGGTAGGTTCCCTCCAGAGTGGCACGGGGGACCGGGGCGTGAAGCGGAGCTGTGGCGCCGCTTAAGAAAGTCTCGATGGACCGCGCCGCCGCCGTACGGCAGATTGCTACCGGATTCCACCCCCTTCCCCCGCCACGGGCCTCCTTCGGCATGCCCGGCGCGGGGGTCTCACCGTCAGGAGCCGTAGCGTTGAAGGCGCTGGTCAAGGAGAAGGCGGAGCCGGGACTGTGGCTCGCGGACGTGCCGGAGCCCGCCGTCGGACCCGGTGACGTACTGATCAAGGTGCTGCGCACCGGTATCTGCGGCACCGATCTGCACATCCGGTCCTGGGACGGCTGGGCCCGGCAGACGATCCGCACCCCGCTCGTCCTCGGGCACGAGTTCGTCGGCGAGGTCGTCGAGACCGGGCGGGACGTCGGCGACATCAAGGCCGGCGACCGGGTGAGCGGCGAGGGGCACCTCGTCTGCGGCCGGTGCCGCAACTGCCTCGCCGGGCGCCGCCACCTGTGCCGGGCCACGGTCGGGCTCGGCGTCGGCCGCGACGGCGCGTTCGCCGAGTACGTGGCGCTGCCCGCCGCCAACGTCTGGGTGCACCGCGTCCCCGTCGACCTCGACGTGGCGGCGATCTTCGACCCGTTCGGCAACGCCGTCCACACCGCCCTGTCCTTCCCGCTGGTCGGCGAGGACGTGCTGATCACCGGGGCCGGCCCGATCGGCCTGATGGCCGCCGCCGTCGCCCGGCACGCCGGTGCCCGCAACGTCGTCGTCACCGACGTCAGCGAGGAGCGCCTGGAACTCGCCCGCAAGATCGGCGCGAGCCTCGCCCTGAACGTCTCGGGCGCGACCATCGCCGACGGACAGCGCGAGCTGGGCCTGCGCGAGGGCTTCGACATCGGCCTGGAGATGTCCGGCCGCCCCGAGGCGATGCGCGACATGCTCGCCAACATGACGCACGGCGGCCGGATCGCCATGCTCGGCCTGCCCGCCGAGGAGTTCCCGGTCGACTGGGCCCGGATCGTCACCTCGATGATCACCATCAAGGGCATCTACGGCCGTGAGATGTTCGAGACCTGGTACGCGATGTCCGTGCTGCTGGAGGGCGGCCTCGACCTCGCCCCGGTGATCACCGGCCGCTACGGCTACCGCGACTTCGAGGCGGCGTTCGCCGACGCGGCGAGCGGCAGGGGCGGCAAGGTCATCCTCGACTGGACCGCGTAAGTCATCCGCTGGACCGCGTAAGTCATCCGCCTTCTAGGAGCCTGGAGCTTCCCGATGTTCGACTCCGTGCGCGACGATCTGCGCGCCACCCTCGACGAGATCCGCACCGCCGGCCTGCACAAGCCCGAGCGGGTCATCGGCACCCCGCAGTCCGCCACCGTCGCCGTCACCGCGGGCGGCCGGCCCGGCGAGGTCCTCAACTTCTGCGCCAACAACTACCTCGGCCTCGCCGACCACCCCGAGGTGATCGCCGCCGCCCACGAGGCCCTGGACCGCTGGGGCTACGGCATGGCGTCCGTGCGGTTCATCTGCGGCACCCAGGAGGTCCACAAGGAGCTGGAGGCGCGGCTGTCGGCCTTCCTCGGCCAGGAGGACACGATCCTGTACTCCTCCTGCTTCGACGCCAACGGCGGTGTCTTCGAGACGCTGCTCGGCCCCGAGGACGCGGTGATCTCCGACGCCCTCAACCACGCCTCCATCATCGACGGCATCCGCCTGTCCAAGGCCCGCCGCCTCCGCTACGCCAACCGCGACATGGCCGACCTGGAGCGGCAGTTGAAGGAGGCCGCCGAAGGGGGCGCCCGCCGCCGGCTGATCGTCACCGACGGCGTCTTCTCCATGGACGGCTACGTCGCCCCCCTCGCCGAGATCTGCGACCTCGCCGACCGCTACGACGCGATGGTCATGGTCGACGACTCCCACGCCGTCGGCTTCGTCGGCCCCGGCGGCCGCGGCACCCCCGAGCTGCACGGCGTGATGGACCGCGTCGACATCATCACCGGCACCCTCGGCAAGGCCCTCGGCGGCGCCTCCGGCGGCTATGTCGCGGCCCGCGCCGAGATCGTCGCCCTGCTGCGCCAGCGCTCCCGCCCCTACCTGTTCTCCAACACCCTCGCCCCGGTCATCGCCGCCGCCTCCCTCAAGGTCCTCGACCTGCTGGAGTCCGCCGACGACCTGCGCGTCCGGCTCGCCGAGAACACCGCCCGCTTCCGCCGCCGCATGACCGACGAGGGCTTCGACGTCCTCCCGGGCGACCACGCCATCGCGCCCGTGATGATCGGCGACGCGGCGCGGGCGAGCCGGCTGGCCGAACTGCTGCTGGAGCGCGGGGTGTACGTGATCGGCTTCTCCTACCCGGTCGTCCCGCAGGGGCAGGCCCGCATCCGGGTCCAGCTCTCCGCCGCGCACTCCACGGCCGACGTCGACCGTGCCGTGGACGCCTTCGTGGCGGCGCGGGCGGAACTGGAGGCCTGACCCGGCCGGACACCTTGCGATAATCGCCCCATGATCGAGGCGCGGCGGCTCCACATCCTCCGTGCGGTGGCCGACCACCGCACGGTGACGGCGGCTGCCGCCGCGCTGTACCTCACCCCGTCCGCCGTCTCCCAGCAGCTCACCGCCCTGGAGCAGGAGACCGGCCACCGCCTGGTGGAACGCGGCGCCCGGGGCGTACGGCTCACTCCGGCCGGTGAGATCCTGCTCGCCCACACCCACGCGGTCCTCGCCCAGTTGGAGCGGGCGGAGGCGGAACTGGCCGCCTACCGCTCGGGCGCGGCCGGCACGGTCACCGTGGCCGCCTTCGCCACCGGCATCGCCCTGGTCGTCGCGCCCGCCGTGGCCCGGCTCGCCGGCACCGACCCGGGGATAAGGATCCGCGTCCAGGACGCCGAGGGCGACGCCAGCCTGCCGATGGTCCTCGACCGGCAGGTCGACGTCGCCGTGGCCGTCGAGTACCGGGGGGCGCCCGCCGCCGACGACCCGCGCCTCGCCCACGTCCCGCTCTACGCCGAGCCCTTCGACGCGGTCGTACCGGTCACCCACCGCCTCGCCGAGTGCGCCGAGGTGCCGCTGGCCGAGCTGGCCAAGGACCCCTGGATCGGCCCGTACCCGGGCAACCCGTGCCACGACGTGGTCGTGCTGGCCTGCGAACACGCCGGTTTCCAGCCCCGCCTGGAGCACTCCTCGGACGACTTCCGCGCGGTCGTGGCGCTGGCCTCCGCCGACGCGGGCGTGGCGCTCGTCCCGCGCTCGGCCCTGCGCGGCATGGACCTGACCGGCGTGGTCGTCCGCCCGGTCGACGGGGTGGCCCCGACCCGCCGCGTCTTCGCGGCCGTACGCCGCGGGGCCGAGGAGCATCCGCTGATCCGTCCGGTGCTGGAGGCACTGGAGGAGGTCACCCCGACCTGAGGTTCTCATATCTGGGATAACATCCCGAATATGAAACAGTCCGCCGGGGAAGAGGCCGACGCCCGGCTGGCCGCCCGGCTGGCCGGGCTGCGCGCCGAGCGCGGCTGGTCGCTGGGGGAGCTGGCCGAGCGCACCGGGGTGAGCCGCTCCACCCTGTCCCGTGCCGAGCGCGCCGAGATCAGCCCGACGGCCGCCCTGCTCAACCGCCTGTGCCACGTCTACGGCCGGACCATGTCCCGGCTGCTCGGCGAGGTGGAGGCCGAGGCCGGGCCGGTGCCGCTGGTGCGGGCCGGCGAACAGCCCGTCTGGGAGGACCGGGCCTCCGGGTTCGTCCGGCGCTCCGTGTCGCCGCCGCACCCCGCGCTGCGCGGCGAACTCGTCGAGGGCCGGCTCGCCGCGGGCGCCGACCTCGCCTACGACCGGCCGCCCGTGCCGGGCCTGGAACAGCACATCTGGGTCCTGGAGGGTGCCCTGGAGGTGACGGTGGGGGACACCGGGCACCACCTGGCCGCCGGCGACTGCCTGCGGCTGCGGGTGTGGGGGCCGACGCGGTTCCGGTGCGCGGGTGAGAAGGAGGCGCGGTACGTGCTGGCGGTGGTGCTGCCATGACGACGACCAGGCTCGACGCCTCCCGGCTCCTGGACCTGTCGGGCCGGTTGGCCGACCTGCTGGTCGACACGGTGCACGGCGGCGCCTCCGTGGGCTTCCTCGCCCCGCTCGACCGCGCGGAGGCCCTCGCCTGGTGGGAGGGACGCGCGGCGGGAGTCGCCGCCGGGCGGCTGGCGGTCTGGGCGGCCCTCGACGGCGGCCGGGTCACCGGCACCGTCACCCTGGCCCTCCCCGACAAGCCCAACAGCCGCCACCGCGCCGAACTCGTCAAGCTGATGGTCCACCGGGACGCCCGGGGGCAGGGCCTGGGCCGCAGGCTGCTGACCACCGCCGAGGAGGCCGCCGCCGCTGCCGGTGTCACCCTCCTCCACCTCGACACCGAGACCGACAGCCCCGCCGAACACCTCTACCGCACCGGGGGATGGACCAGGGCGGGGGTCATCCCCGACTACGCGGCCGACCCGTCCGGCGTCCTGCGGCCGACGACCCTGTACTACAAACACCTCACCCCGGCGTGACTGTCAGTGTCTGCCGCTAGCCTGCGCAGCATGCCGGACGCCGAAGACGTACGCCGTGTCGCCCTGTCCCTGCCGGACACGGCCGAGAAGACCGCCTGGAACATGCCCACGTTCCGGGTCGCGGGAAAGATGTTCGCCACCCTGCCCGAGGACGAGACCTCCCTCGCCGTGCGCTGCCCCAAGGAGGAGCGCGACGAGCTGGCCCTCGCCGAGCCGGGGAAGTTCTGGATCGCCGACCACGAGGCCCAGTTCGCCTGGGTCCGGGTCCGGCTGGCCGCCCTGGAGGACGAGGCCGAGCTGCGGGACATCCTCGCCGACTCCTGGCGCCAGGCCGCCCCGGCGCACCTGCTGGAGGCGCACCCGGGACTGGGGGTGCCGGTGGAGGGCTGAGCGGCGCCCGGTGAGCGCGGCTCCGACAAACGCGTGCGCGATCACCGACCCGAGTGCGGTATTGTTTCCCTGCACGTCCGGCCGGGCGAAACCCCAGGTCAGACGGGCAACGGGACGTGGCGCAGCTTGGTAGCGCACTTGACTGGGGGTCAAGGGGTCGCAGGTTCAAATCCTGTCGTCCCGACTTTTCGAAGTCGCGGGTCAGAGGTCGTTTCAGAGGAGATCTGAAACGACCTCTTGATCATTTTTTGGGGACCGGTTGGGGACCAGCGCACTTGACGGGGCTGAAGCGCACCTCGACCCGGTCGACGTGCGCCCTGCGACCCCGTGTACGTGCCTGCTTTCCGCTTTCCAGGGACTGGCATCCGCACGGCCGCATCTGCCCTGCCGGTAGCTCGCCCATCACGTCAGCCGCAACCAGCTGGTAGTGCCTGGCCCGGCACACCGCCCGCCGACACGACCGGTCAGGTCACTGCGGTTGTTCTCGGTCCCCGGCCGACGCTGCTTCCCCGTCCGGCGCGTCCCTGCACGGCGCCGCCTGTACGTCCGTGTACGCGAGGAGGTCTATCACGCGGATGCGCGAGCCCTTGGGGGAGTGGAAGCAGTCGACCGTTGCCGAGAGAAGCCTCGTCCCCGTGGCTTCCAAGTCGCTGTTGCCTCCGCCGGCTCCCAGGAGGGGCGGGACGGCGGAGCGGAGTGCCGGGCCGTCGGCGGACGCGCGGTCAGCCATCACCCGTGCTGCGCGCGCGGCAAGGGCGCCCGGCGGGACCGTTTCGATCGAGCAGACCATATTCCATGCACGCGATCGGAAGGGTCGTCCGGCGCCTCTCGTCGGCACGTTCCTGCGGGCGGACCGGGGGTGGAGGGTGTACGTGACGCTCGTTCGTTTCCACGGGGCCAGTGGGGACCACACGCTCCACTGCCGTCGGGCCGATTCCCGGAACAGGTCACGGGCGCGCTGGAAGGGCGGCTGTGGGGATCGATTTCGGCTCGGACCTGTCGGTCTCCCTGTGCTCCATGCGCTCGGCGAGGCCGGGCAGGGGCAACGAGAGCTTTGACGTCGGCTGTCGCCATGCCCGCAGGTTCGCCGGGTCGGTCCCACTGGCGGACCGGTTTGGGCGATTAGGTGCGGTATGTGCTTGATCTTGGCTTATGTGGTCTTTAGTGTTCGCCGGGAGGGAAACGCTGCGAGGTTCGAGTCCTGTGCCACCGTCCGGAAGCGAGGTGTGGAGCCCGTGCACGCGAGGTGCGGCTGCCGGCCCGTTTCGGGCCAGAAGGGACGTACCGGAGGGACGCGATGGCTGCGGGCGTTCGCCGTACTGCCGTTGCTGGCGTCGGTGCTGGCCGCTTGTGGCAGTGACGAGGGATCCGGCAGGCCCACCCTCAACTGGTACAACTTCCCCGACGACTCCGGTGCGCTCCAGAAGGCGGCCGACCGGTGCAGCCAGGCGTCGGGCGGCCGCTACAGGATCAGCTACAACAAGCTCCCGCGTGCCGCGGACGGCCAGCGCCAGCAGCTCGTGCGCAGACTCGCCGCCGAGGACGACTCGCTCGACATCCTGGGCCTGGACGTCACCTGGGCGGCGGAGTTCGCCGAGGCGCGCTGGATCCGGGAATGGACGGGGACGGCGAAGCGGCGGGCTGTCGAGGGCACCCTGCGTGTACCGCTGCAGACCTCGACCTGGAAGGGCAAGCTGTACGCCGTCCCGTACAACACCAACACCCAACTGCTGTGGTATCGCAAGGACCTGGTGCCCACCCCACCCAGGACCTGGGGCGAGATGCTGGACATGGCCGGCGCCCTCGCGGGGCAGGGCAAACCGCACTTCGTGGAGATCCAGGGCGCCCAGTACGAGGGCCTGACCGTCTGGTTCAACACGCTGATCAACAGTGCGGGCGGCTCCATCCTCAACGCGAGCGCGACCGAGCCCTCCCTCGGTCCCCCTGCCGTGCGGGCCGCCGGGATCATGCGTGATCTGGCGAAGTCCCCGGCCGCGGACCCCTCCCTGTCCAACCAGATGGAGGACCAGAACCGCCTCGCCATGGAGTCGGGGGTGGCGGCGTTCGAGCTCAACTACCCGTTCGTCTATCCGTCGATGAAGGCGAACAACCCCGAGCTGTTCAAGAACTTCCGCTGGGCGCCGTACCCTCGGGTCGACGCGAACCGCCCGGCACGGCCCACCATCGGCGGCATCGACCTGGCGGTGAGCGCCTACTCGCGCCACCCCGACCTGGCCTTCGAGGCGGCGCTGTGCCTGCGCAACCGGGAGAACCAGCTCACCGCCGCGCTCGAGGGCGGTCTGCCGCCCACCCTGCGCGCCCTGTACGACGAGCCCGCGTTCATGAAGGAGTACCCCTTCTCCAAGGACGTGCTGGCCGCCCTGGAGTCGGCGAGCGTGCGCCCGCTCACCCCTGCCTACCAGAACGTGTCGATCGCGGTCTCCCACACGCTGTCTCCGCCGTCCGGGATCAAACCGGAGAGTTCCGTCGACACCATCGGGGAGCAGATCGACGATGCCTTGCGATCCGAGGGTGTGATCCCGTGAACCACCTCCTCCCGCACCACTTGGTCAGCCGGCGCCGCAGTGCGCGGGCCTCGTCCTCGGACGGCCCGAGATGAGCACGCGGGCGCAACCGGCCGGGACCCCGCCGCCCCCCGAGGCGGAGACGGAGCAGGCGGGGCCGGACCGGGCGGCACTCTCGGCGGGCGCCAGGCAGGAGCGGCGGCTCGGCTGGCTGCTCTGCGCGCCCGCGGTCGTCGTCATGATCGCCGTGACCGCCTACCCCATCGGGTACGCCGTCTATCTGTCCCTCCAGCGGTACGACCTGCGTTTTCCCGGGCGGGCGGAGTTCGTGGGCCTGAGCAACTACGGGGCGGTGCTGTCCTCCCCGTTCTGGTGGGACGCCTTCTGGGTCACGCTGTTCATCACCGCCGTGTCCGTGACGGTCGAACTGGTCCTCGGAATGGGGCTCGCCCTGGTCATGCACCGCACGATCTTCTGGCGCGGCGTCGTCCGCACGTCGGTTCTCGTTCCGTACGGGATCGTCACCGTCGTCGCAGCCTTCTCCTGGCAGTACGCCTGGACCCCGGAGCTCGGATACCTCGCCGCGCTGTTGCCCAGTGGGGAGGCCCCGCTGACCGAGCAGTGGCCCGCCCTCTGGCTGATCATCCTCGCCGAGGTGTGGAAGACGACGCCGTTCATGGCCCTGCTGCTGCTCGCGGGCCTCGCGCTGGTCCCCGAGGAGACCTTGAAGGCGGCCATGGTGGACGGGGCCACCGCCTGGCAGCGCTTCACCAAGGTCATGTTGCCGCTGATGAAACCGGCCATCCTGGTGGCACTGCTCTTCCGCACACTGGACGCGTTCCGGATCTTCGACAACATCTACGTCCTGACCGCGGGCGCCCACGGGACCGGGTCTCTGTCCATCCTCGGGTACGACAACCTCTTCACCGCGCTGAACCTGGGCATCGGGTCGGCGATCTCGGTCCTGATCTTCATCTGCGTCGGGATCATCGCCTTCACCTTCGTCAAACTGTTCGGCACGGCCGCACCCGGCGCGGAGGTGAAGCGCTGATGGCCGCGGCGGGAAAGACGCATGCCGCCCGATGGGGTGTCATGAACGTTGTCGTGGTGCTGTACGCCCTGTTCCCTGTGTGGTGGATCGCCGCCCTGTCGTTCAAGGCCCCCACCACCCTGACGGACGGCAACTACATCCCCACGGAATGGACCTGGGAGAACTACCGGGGCATCTTCGAGACCGCCGAGTTCACCCGCGCGCTGATCAACTCGATCGGTATCGCCCTGATCGCCACCGTGATCGCGGTGACGCTGGGCACCATGGCCGCCTATGCGGTGGCCAGGCTGCGCTTCCCCGGCAAGCGGGTGCTCATCGGCATGTCACTGCTGATCGCCATGTTCCCCCCGATCTCCCTGGTGTCACCCCTGTTCAACATCGAGCGGATCATCGGGATCTTCGACACCTGGGTCGGGCTGATCATCCCGTACATGACCTTCTCCCTGCCGCTCGCGATCTACACCCTGTCGGCTTTCTTCCGGGAGATCCCCTGGGATCTGGAGAAGGCCGCCAAGGTCGACGGGGCGACGCCCGCGCAGGCCTTCCGGATGGTGATCGTGCCGCTGGCCGCGCCGGGCGTGTTCACCACGGCCATTCTCGTGTTCATCTTCTGCTGGAACGACTTCCTGTTCGCGATCTCGCTGACGTCCACCGAGTCCGCGCGCACGGTGCCGGCCGCGATCGCGTTCTTCACCGGGAGCTCCCAGTTCCAGCAGCCCACAGGGTCGATCGCCGCCGCCGCTGTGGTCATCACCGTCCCGATCATCGTTTTCGTCCTGTTCTTCCAGCGGCGGATCGTCGCCGGACTGACCTCCGGGGCGGTCAAGGGGTGAGCGGACCGACCGCGGCGGACAGGCCACCGGTCCGAGACACCGACCGCGGTGCGCGGACCCGGAAGGCATGAAGGCAAGGAGGCACCACCATGGCCGAGATCATTCTCGAGGGAGTCACCAAGCGCTTTCCCGACGGGTCCCTCGCGGTGAAGGGCGTGGACCTCGATATCGCCGACGGCGAGTTCGTGATCCTGGTCGGTCCGTCGGGATGCGGCAAGTCCACCACCCTGAACATGATCGCCGGACTTGAGGACATCACCGAGGGCACCCTCCGCATCGGAGACCGAGTCGTCAACGACCTGGCTCCCAAGGAACGCGACGTCGCCATGGTGTTCCAGAGCTACGCCCTGTACCCGCACATGAACGTCCGGGAGAACATGGGCTTCCCGCTGCGCCTGGCCAAGGTGGACAAGGACACCATCGACGCCAAGGTGACGGAAGCCGCCCGGATCCTCGACCTCACCGAGCACCTGGACCGCAAGCCCGCCAACCTCTCGGGCGGTCAGCGCCAGCGGGTGGCCATGGGGCGGGCGATCGTCCGTGATCCCAAGGCGTTCTTGATGGACGAGCCGCTGTCCAACCTGGACGCCAAACTCCGGGTACAGATGCGCACGCAGATCTCCCGGCTGCAGCGGAGCCTCGGCACGACCACCGTGTACGTCACCCACGACCAGACCGAGGCCATGACGCTCGGCGATCGCGTCGTGGTCATGCGGCAGGGCCTGGTCCAGCAGATCGGCACGCCTGCCGAACTGTACGACTTGCCGCGCAACATCTTCGTCGCGGGCTTCATCGGCTCCCCGGCGATGAACTTCCTGAACGCCACGCTGGAGCACGGTGCCCTGCGCTCGCCGCTCGGCGACCTGACCCTCGACGACCGTACGCGGCAGGCGCTGGAACGCCAGAACGCGCCCCGCGAGGTCATCGTCGGGCTGCGGCCGGAGGCATTCGAGGACGTGGCCCTGTCCCACGACTCGGACCGGACGGGTCCGGTCTGCACCGTCACCGTGGAGGTACTGGAGTCGCTGGGCTCCGACGCGTACGTCTACTTCACCGCGGAGGGCGGGCCCGCCACGAGCACCGAACTGGAGGAGCTCGCCAAGGACTCGGGCCTGCGCGACACCGGCACCGACACCCAGCAGATCGTGGCCCGCCTGGACGCCGCCACGCGTGCCCGCGAGGGCGAACCGGTGGAGCTGCAGGTCGACATGGCCAAGGCCCACGTGTTCGACCCGGCGACCGGAGCGAACCTCACGCATCCGGTGAGGGCGGACTGACGACCCGCCGCACAGGACGCGATCCGCGTCCGTGTACCCGGCGACCCGAGAGGCGGCTGGTCCTCGCCGACCGGGCAGGCGTCCCGGAAGGCGGCCTTCGCCGTGTCCGCGGCCGGGGGCGGTCCCGGTCGCCCTCCGGGGGCGCACGGGAGCACCGGTGGCGTTCGGCGCGTTATTCCTTGGACTCCGTCGGAGCCGTCGCGGGACACTGCGAGGGCCGGCCCGGCCGGTTGGCGGACGACCGCACGGGGTGGGGATGGGATCGTCTGAAGCGCGCAAGGTCAGGCCCGGGAAGGGCTCCGTACTGCTGGCACTGCGTTACTACGGACGGGAGCTGGGCCGCCTTCGGTGGCTGACCGCTCCCGCCCTGCTGCTGCCGGCGCTCGGCAACATCGGCATCAACTACATCGCCCCGCTGGTCGTCGCGAAGCTCGTCGGGCGGCTGGCCGGGGAGCCCGGCATCGGCGTCGGCCCGGCGCTGCCGTACGTGCTCGGCTTCGCCGGGGTGCTGCTGCTCGCGGAGACGCTGTGGCGGGTCGGGCTGCACTGCCTGAACCGCCTGGACGCGTTCGGCATCGAGCATCTCTACGTGATCGGCATGGACGAGCTGTTCGCCAAGGACGCCGCGTTCTTCCACGACAACTTCGCCGGGTCGCTGACCAAGCGTGTGCTGAGTTTCGCCTCCCGCTACGAGGAGTTCGTCGACACGCTCACGTTCCAGATCGTGGGCCGTTTCGTGCCCCTGCTGTTCGGCTCGGTGGTGCTGTGGCACTACGAGCCGCTGCTCGTCGTCGGACTGCTGACGATGATCGCCGTCACGGCGTGGTGCGTGGTGCCGCTGATCCGCCGCCGGCAAGCGCTCGTCGCCGAACGCGAGGAGGCCATCGCCCGGGTCTCCGGCCACGTCGCCGACAGCCTCATGAACATGGACACGGTCCGCGCGTTCGCGGCGGAGGAGCGCGAGGCCGCCGAACACCGCTCCCGGGTCGCGGCGTCCCGGCGGCTCACCCTGCGCTCGTGGGACTACGGCAACCTGCGCATCGACACCCTGGTGGCGCCGATGTCCGTGCTGACCAACGCGCTGGGCCTGCTGCTCGCGGTCGCGCTCGGCGGGGGCGGCCACGGCGTGGAGGCGGTCGTGGTGGCCTTCACGTACTACTCCAACGCGACGCGGATCATGTTCGAGTTCAACCAGGTCTACCGCCGCCTGGAGAGTTCGATGACGGAGGCCGCGCAGTTCACCGAACTGCTGCTGTCGCCGCCGACCGTGCTCGACCCGCAGGTGCCGGAGCCGCTGCGGCCCGCCGCCGACGTCCGCTTCGAGCGGGTGACCTTCGCCCACGGCGGCGCGCGGCCGCTCTTCGAAGGGCTCGACCTGGTCGTGCCCGGCGGGACGAAGCTCGGCCTCGTCGGCCGGTCCGGCGGCGGCAAGACCACACTGACACGGCTCCTGCTGCGGATGACGGACATCGACGGCGGACGCATCCTCGTCGGCGGCCAGGACATCACCCGGCTGCGCCAGGCCGACCTGCGCAGCCTGATCGCCTACGTGCCGCAGGACCCGGCGATGTTCCACCGCTCGCTGCGGGACAACATCGCCTTCGCCCGGCCGGACGCCACCGAGGCCGAGGTCCGCCGCGCCGCCGGGGCGGCCCACGTCACGGAGTTCGCCGACGCGCTGCCCGAGGGCTTCGACACCCTGGTCGGCGAGCGGGGCGTCAAACTGTCCGGCGGTCAGCGCCAGCGGGTCGCGCTCGCCCGGGCGATCCTGCGCGACGCCCCGATCCTGCTGCTCGACGAGGCGACCAGCGCCCTCGACTCCGAGAGCGAGATCCTCGTCCAGGAGGCGCTGTGGCGGCTCATGGAGGGGCGGACGGCGCTGGTCGTCGCGCACCGGCTGAGCACCGTCGCCGGGATGGACCGGCTGGTCGTCCTGGACCGCGGCCGGATCGTCGAGCAGGGCACCCACCAGGAACTGCTGGCCGCGGACGGCACCTACGCCAAGCTGTGGCAGCACCAGTCGGGCGGCTTCCTCGACGACGACCCGGCCCGGGCGGCCGATCTGCGCTGACCGCGCCGCCGGCGGGCCGAGGACCGCCGCCCGCCCCGTCACCCGCGGGCGCGGGCCGGGCGGGGTGGGCTGATGAACTGGAGCTCCAGGATGGCCGGGGGCCCGGCGACACCCGGGCCGCCCGCCGCCGCCCAGGCCAGGATCTCCTCGGTGCAGTCGTCGTCCGTCGCGAAACCGACCCAGGTGGCCCGGCCGCCCGCCCGGCGGCCCGCTCCGGACGGCTGGACGACGATCACGTTCGCCTGGTCGCAGGGTCCCAGACAGTCCGTCGTACGGACCTCGAAGGCGCCCGCCGACGCGGCGGCCGCCGCCCGCAGGCGCTCCAGCTGCCAGGCGTGGTCGTAGCCGGGGTGCTTGCGGGCGTCGCCGCAGCAGCAGCCCCGGCAGACCACCAGGGTGCAGGGCCGGCGTGCGGCGGCGCCGACCAGCGCCACGCGCCGGGCGGGCAGGGCGGAACGCGGCCCCACGCCGGTCAGGACGCCGACTGGCCGACGTGGGCCAGCGCCTGCCGCAGCAGGAAGCCGTGCCCGCCCGGCATCTCGCTCTGCACCGCGGGCGAGACCGCCTCCTGCGGGTCGAACCACACCAGGTCCAGGGCGTCCTGCCGGGGCCGGCAGTCACCGGTCACCGGCACGATGTACGCCAGCGACACCGCGTGCTGACGCGGGTCGTGGTACGGAGTGATGCCCTGCGTGGGGAAGTACTCCGCGACCGTGAAGGGCTGGAGGGAGGCCGGGACGCGGGGCAGCGCCATGGGGCCGAGGTCCTTCTCCAGATGCCGCAGCAGGGCGTCGCGGACCCGTTCGTGGTGCAGGACCCGACCCGAGACCAGGGTCCGGCTGACGTTGCCGTCCGGTCCTATCCGCAGCAGCAGGCCGATCTTGGTGACTTCGCCGCTGTCGTCGACGCGCACGGGCACGGCCTCGACGTACAGGATCGGCATGCGGGAGCGGGCGAGTTCGAGTTCGTCCTGGCTCAGCCAGCCGGGCGTGGTATCGGTCAAGTCTGACATTGCTTGATCATACTTTCAGTCCGTCGGGAAGCCGGTAGACCCGGCGGGCGTTGTCCGCCCCGGCCCACCGCGCCAGGCGCAGCGCGTCGGGCAGGCCCAGTTCGTCGGCGTCCACCCGGTCCTGGAGCAGGTCCCCCAGTCCCCGGCGGAACGCCAGCGCGCCGAGCCCGTAGAACTCGGCCACGCCGTAGGCGTCCGAGCTGTACAGCAGCTTGCGGAACGGTGTGATCTCCAGTGCCTCCTCCAGGACCGTCCGCGCCCGCACCGGGCCGACGTGGGGCAGGGTGAGCCCCACGTCCAGGTACACCTGCTCGAACACCGCGGCCAGATAGGCGGCTTGCCGCTGGTAGGGCCAGCAGTGCAGGAGCAGCACCGGGATCGTGCCCGCGATGAGGTGCAGCCAGTCCGTCAGTCGGGCCGGATCCGCCCGGTGCAGGCGGACGTCGTTGTCGCCGAAGCCGGTGTGCAGCTGGAGCGGCAGCCCCAGATCGACGGCGGTCCACAGCAGGTGCCGCACGAGCACGGGCTCCGCCAGGCGTCCGCCGCGCGCCAGCCAGCGCCGGGCCGCGCGGGTCACCTCCGCGTCCGCGGGCCGGACCGGGTCGAGGTCGAAGCCGGTGCGGTACGCGGCCACCGACTTCACCGCCACCACGCCGGGCGCGCGCACCGCGTCCAGCGCGGCCGCCCGGAACGCGTCGCCGTACCCGTCCGCGTCGACGCCCCGCGCGGACACGGCCTCGGCGACCGTCTCCAGCCGGACGACCTCGTGGGCCACCCCGCCCGCCGCGTCGGCGAGTTCGGCCGGGGTGGTGAGGCGGTCCGGCGCCAGACCGGTGTCCACGCAGAACACGCCGGTGCGGGCGGCCGTCAGGAACCGCCGGTTCACCTCCCGCGGTCCCAGTTCGGCCCGCCGCGCCAGATAGGCGTCGGCCGGGGCGTGCCGCTCCAGGTCCAGCAGGGGCGCGCAGTGGCGGCGCACGGCCACGCCCGCCGGGGTGTCGAAGGGGGAGCTGCCCGGCCAGCGGTCGCCCTCGGTGAGCAGCGCCTCGAACCCCGGCCGGTCCAGGGGGGCGGTGACCACGCCGTGGCAGTGGTGGTCGACCAGCTCCAGCTCGGCGAGCGCCTCGTGGACCGGTCCGCCGCCCATGTCAGTACACCCAGCGGTAGGCCGCCGCCACCCGCTCGTCGTCCAGCCCGGCCACGCCCTCGATCTCCCCCTGCCGTACGGCGGTCACCGCGTCGGCGAGGACCGGGCCCAGCGCGGCCCGTAGCACCTCGTCCGCGCGGAACTCCGCCACCGCCTCGCCCAACGAGGTCGGCAGCCGGCGCACGCCCCGGGCCGAGGCCTCCTCCGGGGCCAGCCGGGCCGGGTCACCGGTGGTCTCCTCGGGGAGGACCGCGGCCGAGACGATTCCGTCCAGGCCCGCGGCGATGAGACAGCCGAGGGCGAGATAGGGGTTCGCGGCCAGGTCGACCGGCTTCACCTCCAGGTTCGCCAGCTCGGCACGCCGGCCCGCGGTGCCCCGCACCAGCCGGATCGCGGCCTCGCGGGTCTCCAGGCCCCAGGCGGTGAACACGCCCGCCCACTGGGAGGGCCGCAGCCGCAGCCGGCTGGCGGGGCTGGGCGCGGTCACCGCCGTGAGCGCCGGGAGATGGGCGAGGACACCGGCCGCGAAGGCCTCCGCGTCGGCCGTCATGCCGTACCGGCGGCTCCCGCCGCTGTGCAGGTTGGTGCCGTCGCGCCAGGCGGAGAGGTGGACGTGGCCGCCGTTGCCGACGCCCCGCGCCAGCACCGCGGGGGAGAAGGAGACCCGCAGGCCGTGCCGGCGGGCCACCGCGCGGATCGTCTGGCGCACCAGCACGCTGCGGTCGGCCGCCGCCACCGGGTCCAGGGCGGCCACCGAGATCTCGAACTGGCCCGGCGCGTACTCGGGATGGACCTGGTCGACGTCCACGCCCTGGGCCGCGCACGCCGCCAGCAGCTCGGCGGCGCAGTCGCTCAGCTCGATCTGCCGGATCGCGCCGTACGCCGGCCCGGAGGTGGCGGGGACGAACTCGCCGGCCGGTGCGGAGTCCAGGCCCACGGACCACTCGATCTCGATGCCGGCCCTGAAGGCGAGACCGTGCGCGCGGGCCGCCCCGGCGACGGTGCGGCGCAGGAAGGTGCGGGAGCAGCCCGGGTGCGGCTCGCCGTCCTGGGTGACGCGGTCGACCGGCGCCCACGCCCAGCCGGGCTGCGCGGCCAGCACCACCAGCCGGTCCAGGTCCGGGTAGAGGCGCAGGTCGCCGTCGGGGGAGCCGAGGACGTCGGTGGTGACGCTGCGGTCGTCGGCGAGGAAGGTGTCGAACACCGGGGACATCCCCACGCCCCAGGCGGCCGCGGAGGCCAGCCGGGCCGTCGGGACCGTCTTCACCCGGCCGACGCCCGCGGTGTCGACGTAGGCCAGGACGATCCCGTGCACGCCCCGGCCCGCCAGTTCGCCGCTGAGGGCCCCGGCCCGTTCGACGTCGCCGGGGCGGCCGCCGGGGAGGGGATCGTCGAGGGTGGTCATGTGGGCCTCCAGGGTCGCGTCGGCGCGCGGGCCGTGCCGGTCAGGGTTTCACGGCCACCGCGCCGTACTGCGGCACCACGGTGGCCCCGCCGTCCTCCGCGCGCCAGCGGGAGCAGGACACCAGGCCCGGCTCCAGCAGGTCCAGGCCCGTGAAGAACGCGGCGATCTCCTCGCCGGTGCGGGCGGTGATCGGCGGGGTGGCGTTCTCGTTCCAGAACCTCATCGCCGGGATCTGGCCCTCGCCGCCCAGCGCGCTGTCGTGGGTGGGGTGCGTGAGGACCAGATGGCTGCCCGGCGGGAGCTCCGCCATGATCCGGCGCACGATGTCGCGCGCCGCCCCGCCGTCCGGCACGAAGTTGAGGATGCCGAGCATCATCACCGCCACCGGCCGGCCGAGGTCCAGGGTGCCGGCGGCGCGTTCGAGGATCGCGGCCGGGTCGCGGACGTCGGCCTCGAGGTAGGCGGTGGCGCCCTCGGGGGCGCCGGTCAGCAGCGTGCGGGCGTGCGCCAGGACGACCGGGTCGTTGTCGACGTACACGACGCGCGCGTCGGGCGCGATGCGCTGGGCGATCTCGTGGGTGTTGTCCCCGGTCGGCAGGCCGGTGCCGAGGTCGAGGAACTGGCGCGCGCCGCGCTCCCGGGCCAGGTGGGTCACCGCCCGGCGCAGGAACCGGCGGTCCGCGCGGGCGATCTCGCGGATGAGCGGGAACATCCCGGCGATCCGGTCGCCGACCCGCCGGTCGACCTCGTAGGCGTCCCCGCCGCCGATCCAGTGGTTCCACACGCGCGCGTTGTGCGCCACCGTGGTGTCCACCCGTGCCGTCCCGTCCGCCGGCCTGCGGTCCTCGCCCACGTCCCCGCTCCTTCGCGCGCCCTGCCCGTCGTCCGCCATTGTGCCGTCGGGCGATCACCGGTGTCCCGGGATCGGCCGCACCCGCGACCCCGGGCCCGGGGCCGGCCGGGGGTCCCCCGGTAGGGTGACAATCCGGTCACCCCCGTACAGGAAGCAGGACATGCCCTACTCGCACGCCCCCCAGCTGACCGCGCCCGAGCCGTCGGCCGGCAGCGCCGGCATCCGTCTCGTCGTCACCGACATGGACGGGACGCTGCTCGACGACGACAAGCGGACGCCCGACGGGCTCTGGGAGGTCCTCGCGCTGCTGCGGGAGCGGGGCGTGCTGTTCAGCCCCGCCAGCGGCCGGCAGTACGCGACGCTGGCGCGGGAGTTCGCCGAGGTCGCCGACGGGATGGTCTTCATAGCGGAGAACGGCAGCTACGTCGTCCGCGACGGCGAGGAGATCAGCTCCGATCCGCTGGACCCCGCCGTGGTCGCCCGCGTCGTCGACGCCGTACGGCGGCTCGTGGCGGGCGGCGCGGACGTCGGGGCCGTCGTCTGCGGGAAGCGGTCCGCGTACGTCGAGCGTGCCGACGAGGCCTTCCTCGCGGAGGTGGGCCGCTACTACCTGCGCCACCGGGTCGTCGAGGACGTCGCCGCCGTCGAGGACGACGTCATCAAGGTCGCCCTGTTCGACTTCGGGTCGGCGGCGGAGACCACCGCACCCGCCCTGGCCGCCTTCGCGGACACGCACCAGGTCGTCGTCTCCGGCGAGCACTGGGTCGACGTCATGAACCGCACCGCCAACAAGGGCGCCGCCCTGCGCCGGCTCCAGCGCGAGCTGGGCGTCACGCCCGCGCAGACCGTGGTGTTCGGCGACTACCTCAACGACCTGGAGATGCTGGACGCCGCCGACTGGTCCTTCGCCATGGCCAACGCCCACCCGGAGGTCGTCCGGCGGGCCCGCCACCTGGCTCCCTCCAACAACGACAACGGGGTGCTGCGCACCCTGGTCCGCCTTCTCGACCTGCCGGTGACCGGGCTCTGACCCGGGCGCCCGGCTCCGTCCGGCCCAGGGCTCCACCGACTCAGGGCTTCACCGGCTCAGGGCTTCACCGGCTCAGGGCTTCACCGGCTCACGGCTTCAGCGGATCGTGGCCGATCGTCATGAGCCGGTGGCGCAGGCCGGTGTCCTCGGCCGCGGGCTCGTCCGCCGTGTCCGTCTCGTCGTCGACCGTGTCCACCACCTTCCGCATCACGCGGAGGTCGTCCTCGGTGAGGTCGGTGCGCCGCTTCTGGAGGATCGCCAGCACGTGCCGGCCGGTCGGGGTGCCCGCATCCTCGGGCAGGGCCTCGGTGTCCTCGTCGGCGTCCCGCACCCGGAGCCAGGCGGCCAGCTCCTGCGAGGTCATGTTCACCACGCGGTGGAAGTCCTCCCACAGCGCGTCGAGTTCGAGAACGTCGGTCATGGCATGCCCTTCCGTCGTGCCACTGCGTCGTGCGCCCGGGCCGTGTGCGCGCGTCGTGCGTCCGCGTCGTGCCCTGCCGCGTGGTCCGTGCCGGCGGTCAGTCCTCGCGCGGCCAGTTCTCCGCCTCGAACATCCACCGCTGCTTCTCCAGCTCGGCGGTGATGCCGATCAGCAGGTCCTGGGTGACCGGATCGGCCTTCTCGGTGGTCCCGATCCGCTCCCGCAGCCGGTCGATGGCCACGCCCAGCGTCTCCGCGATCACCCGCACCACGTCCTCGTCGCGCAGCCAGCCGTCCTTCGGGGACGGCAGCGTGAACGCCGACGCGATCGTCTCCGGGCGGCCGTCCGGCGGCAGGCCGAGCGCCGCGGCCCGCTCGGCGACCGTGTCGGCGAAGGCGCGGGCGGTCGTGACCACCTCGTCGAGCTGGAGGTGGATCGAACGGAACCGCGGGCCGACGATGTTCCAGTGCGCCTGCTTGCCGATCAGGGAGATCCCCAGCAGATCGACGAGCGTGCCCTGCAGCGCGTCGAAGGTGACCTGGCGGGCCGGTTCCGGCAGAGGGCTCTTGACGACAGTCATACGGCGGTCCTCCTTCTCACGTCGTCTCGTGCGGTACGGAGCAGGTCGGCGCGTTCCGCCTCGTCGGTGCCGCCCCACACGCCGGACATCTGTCCGCCGGCGAGGGCGTACTCCAGGCAGTCGGCGGTCACCGGGCACCGCCGGCAGACCCGCTTGGCGTCCGCGGTCTCCCGCAACGCCGGTCCGGACGTGCCCACGGGGAAGAAGAGTTCCGGGTCCTCGCCGATGCAGGCGGCACTGCGCAACCACTCCATGGGGGCGCGGGTGCCCAGGGCGATTCGGTGCAAACGCGGCTCCCGGCGGGAGCGGCCGCGGCTTCGGGGCGGGTGCGCGCGGAACTCCGGGGCGGCCGGCGCCGCCGCCCGGTGACCTTCCCACGGGACGTGACGGCGGTCTATAGTCCGAAACTAGCAGTGCTAATTAATCTGTCGGACCACAGCGTCGTCGTCGGTCAGGAGTCCCCAGTCGTGCGTCCCGTCCACTTCGCGGCCGCCCGCCGCACCCCCATCGGCAAGCTGCGCGGCGCCCTGTCCGCCGTACGGCCCGACGACCTCGCCGCGGGCGTCATCCGCGGCCTGGTCGCCGACCTGCCCGCGCTCGATCCGGCCCGGATCGACGACGTGTACTGGGGCGCCGCCAACCAGGCCGGTGAGGACAACCGCAACGTCGCCCGCATGGCCGCCCTGCTCGCCGGACTCCCCGAGACCGTGCCCGGCGCCACGGTGAACCGGCTGTGCGCCTCAGGAATGGAGGCGGTCACCGCCGCCGCCCGCACGATCGCCGCCGGCGAGGCCGAGATCGTGCTCGCGGGCGGCTCCGAGTCGATGAGCCGCGCCCCCTTCGTGCTCGCCCGCCCCGACGAGGCCCTCCCGCACCGGCTGGAGACCGTCGACACCCGGCTCGGCTGGCGCCTGGTCAACCCCGCGATGAAGGACCTGCACGGCCTGCTGGCGATGGGCGAGACCGCCGAGGAGGTCGCCGAACGGTACGGCATCCCCCGCGAGCGCCAGGACGACTTCGCGCTCCGCAGCCACCGGCGTGCCGCGCTCGCCCGCGAGAAGGGCCACTTCGACGACGAGATCCTGCCGGTCCGGCTCCCGGACGGCGCGGTCGTCGACGCCGACGAATGCGTCCGGGAGGACACCTCCTACGACAAGCTCGCCCGGCTCCGGCCCGTCTTCCGGCAGGGCGGCACGGTCACCGCGGGCAACGCCTCCCCGATGAACGACGGCGCCGCCTGTCTCCTCCTCGTCAGCGAGGAGGCCCTGAACGAGCTGGGCCTGGAATCCCTCGGCCGCTACGTCGCGGGCGCCTCCGCCGGCGTCCACCCCGACGTGATGGGCATCGGCCCGGTCCCCGCGACCCGCAAGGCGCTGGACCGCGTCGGGTGGAGCGTCGACGACCTCCAGGAGGCCGAGTTCAACGAGGCGTTCGCCGCGCAGGCGCTGGCCTGCGTGGACCAGCTGGGCATCGACCCCGAACTGGTCAACCCCAGCGGCGGCGCGATCGCCCTCGGCCATCCGCTCGGCTGTTCCGGGGCCCGCATCCTCACCACCCTCCTGCACCGGATGCGGCGCACGGGCGCGGAGCGGGGCCTGGCGACCATGTGCGTCGGGGTGGGGCAGGGCAGCGCGGTGCTGGTCGAGCGGCACTGACGCACCACGGCAGGACGGCCCGGCGGCCCCGGCCGCCGGGCGGGAGGCTCCTCACCGGGACCGATCACGTGTGCGTAGCATCGGTCCCCGCATGAACACGATGACGTTGTGGCACATCACCGGCTGGGAGTTCGCCGCCCTCGCCCTCGCGGCCCTCCTGGTCGGCTTCTCCAAGACGGCCGTCAGCGGGGCCAACACGGTCAGCCTGGCGGTCTTCGCCGCGGTCCTGCCCGCCCGCGCCTCCACCGGCGTCCTGCTGCCGATCCTGATCGCCGGGGACGTACTGGCCGTCCTCACCTACCGGCGGCACGCCCACTGGCCCACGCTGTGGCGGCTGTTCCCGGCGGTGGCCGCCGGTGTCGTCGTCGGCACGCTGTTCCTGATGCGGGCCGACGACGCGGCCGTACGCACCTCCATCGGCGCGATCCTGCTGTTCATGGCCGGCGTCACGGTGTGGCGGCGGCGCACCGCCGAGGCGGCCGACGACCCCGACGCCGTGGTGACCCGCGCCGGCCGCCTGAAGGCCCGCTCCTACGGCGTCCTCGGCGGCTTCACCACGATGGTCGCCAACGCCGGCGGCCCGGTGATGTCGATGTACCTGCTGTCGGCGGGATTCCGCAAACTCGGCTTCCTCGGCACCTCCGCCTTCTTCTTCCTCATCGTCAACGTCTCCAAGGTGCCCTTCAGCGTGGGCCTCGGCCTGATCGACGGCCGCTCGCTGCTCCTGGACGCGGCCCTCGCCGCCTTCGTCGTCCCCGGGGCGCTGCTCGGCAGGTGGGCGGTGCACCGCATCGACCAGCGGCTGTTCGAGCGGCTCGTCATCGCGGCGACGGTGGTGGGCGGCCTCCAGCTGCTACTGCGCTGACCGCAGCCCCGCCAGCAGGGCGGGCAGGTCCGCGAACGAGTCGACGACGTGGTCCGGGGTGCCGTCGGCCGCCTCCAGCGCCCGCGGCAGGAACTTGCCGGTCCTGACCAGCACCCCGGTGATCCCCGCCCGCTGCGCCGCGAGGACGTCCGACTCGACGTCGTCGCCCACCATCAGCGCCTGTCCGGCGCCCGCCCCGAGGCGCCCCAGCGCGGCCGCGAAGAACGCCGGCGACGGCTTCCCCGTCACCTCGGCCGTCACCCGCGCGGCCGCCTCCAGCCCCGCCAGGAACGCCCCGGCGTCCAGCCGCAGTCCCGCGTCGGTGCGCCAGTACAGGTTGCGGTGCATCGCCACCAGCCGCGCGCCCCGCTGCAGGTGCCCGAAGACCCGGTCCAGCGCCTCGTAACCGAACTCGGGGCCCGCCCCGCCGAGGACCACCACGTCCACGCCGTCCGCGTCGAGGCCGACCCGGTTCACGCCCGCGAGGTCCTCCTCGACGTCACCGCTGTTCAGCAGTGCGCACCGGGCGCCCGGAAACCGCTCGGCGAGGTGGGCGGCGGTCGCGGCCGGCGCGGTAAGGACGTCCTCGGCGCCCACCGGGAAACCGGCGTCCGCCAGCGTCGCCGCGATCGAGGCCCGGGTCCGCGAGGTCGTGTTGGTGACGAGGACGACGCCGAGCCCGGCCTCCTGCACCGCCCGCAGCGCCTCCACCGCCCCCGGGAGCGGCTTCCAGGAGACGGTGAGGACCCCGTCGACGTCGATCAGGACGGCACGCACAGCACCCATACGGGGACGATAACGCCGGGGCCGGCGGTCCGCCGCGAGGATCACCCGGGTGTGCCGCCCGGGACCGGCCCCCGCGCGTCCGCCGCCGCCCCCGCCTCGTACGCTCGACGCCATGTCCGCCCACGTCCTGGTCCTCGGCGGCACCACCGAGGCCCGCGAACTGGCCGCCGCCCTGGCGGCCCGCCCCGGTGTCCGGGTGACCTCGTCACTGGCGGGGCGGGTGTCCCGGCCGGCGGCCCTCGCGGGGGACGTCCGCAGCGGCGGGTTCGGCGGGGCCGACGGGCTCGCGGCCTGGCTGGCCGAGCACGCCGTGGACGCCGTGGTCGACGCCACCCACCCCTTCGCCGCCGGCATCACCGCGAACGCGGCGCACGCCGTGACCGCCGCCGGACGGCCCCTGATCGTGCTGCGCCGACCGGGCTGGCGGCCCGGCCCCGGCGACCGCTGGCACCCCGTGGGCTCCCTGGCGGAGGCGGCGGAACTGCTGCCCCGGCTGGGCGGACGCGTCCTGCTGACGACGGGACGCCTGGGCCTCGCGGCCTTCGCGCACCTCACCGGGCCGCACTTCGTCGTCCGGTCCGTGGAGCCGCCCGCGCCGCCGATGCCGCCGGACACCGAACTCGTCCTGGCCCGCGGCCCGTTCACCGTCACCGACGAGCTGGCGCTGCTGCGGGAGCACCGCATCGACGTGCTGGTCACGAAGGACAGCGGGGGAGCGGCGACGGCCGCGAAACTGACGGCCGCCCGCCGGCTGGGCCTGCCCGTCGTGGTCGTACGGCGGCCGCCGCTGCCGGACGGCGTGACGGCGGTGCCGGACGTGGCCGGAGCACTGGAGCGGCTGGGGCTCGACGCGCCGTGACGCGGTGCCCCCCGGTGGTCCTAGTCGCCCCGGGGGTTGCGGCGCAGGAGGTACGTGTCCATGATCCAGCCCTTGCGTTCGCGGGCCTCGGCGCGCAGACGCTCGATGCGGGGGCCGGCCTCGGCGAGCGGGCCGGAGACCAGGATCTCGTCCGGGGTGCCGATGTAGGCGCCCCAGTAGATGTCGATGTCCTGGTCGGCGTACCGGCGGAAGGTCTGGTGGGCGTCGAGCATCACCACCACGTCGTCCACCCCCTCCGGGAACCCTTCGGCGAGCCGCCGCCCGGTGGTGATCTGCACCGGCCCGGCCACCCGGTTCAGGCCCGTGCGGTGGCGGGCGACGAGCGCCGAGACGCTGCTGACGCCGGGCACCACGTCGTACGCGAAGGTCACCGTGCCCCGTGCCAGCACCTCCTCCAGGATGCCGAGCGTGCTGTCGTACAGCGCGGGGTCGCCCCACACCAGGAACGCGCCGCTCTCGTCCTCGCCGAGTTCCTCGGCGATCAGCCGTTCGTAGATCCCGGCACGGGCGCTGCGCCAGTCGCCGACGGCGGGGGAGTACGCGGCGCCGCCCGCGCGGCGGTCCCGCTCCGGGTCGCGGGCCTCCACGACCCGGTAGCCGCCCTCCGGCAGATGCGTGTCCAGCATGTCCCGGCGCAGCCGCGTGAGGTCGCTCTTCACCTCGCCCTTGTCGAGGACGAAGAACACGTCCGTGCTCCGCAGCGCCCGGACCGCCTGGAGGGTCAGCTGGTCGGGGTCGCCCGCGCCGATACCGATGACATGAATCGTTCGCACGGCCACGAGTCTGCCGTACGCCACCGGCGGTGACGGTGGCGGGTGTCAGTGCAGCCGCGGCGCCGAGGCCCGCGCGTCCACCGCCGTCCCCGACTCCTCCACCTCCCCCGCCAGCCGCCGCGCCCAGTCGGCCAGTGCGGCGAGGTCCATCCCGTACGGGTCCCACCGCCCGGAGCCGCCGGCCCACTCCTCCACGGACGCCGCCCCGCGCCGCAGCAGACGCGGCCCGCCCGTGAGGTTGCCGCGGGCGGCGTGGGTGAGACCGACCGCGAGCTGGGCCAGTCCCCGCCACAGCGCGCGCTCCGCCTCCGGGCCCGACTTCCAGGCGTCCTCGAACACCTCGTGGGCGTGGAACGGCTTCCCGGCGTCCAGCAGCGCCTGGGCCTCGGCGAGGCTCTCCCGCGGACGGCGTACGACGCCCTCGGGCTGGCGCTCCACCCCGGCCGCCCCGTACGGCAGCGGCCGCCCCAGCCCGTCCCGGGGCCGCGCGCTGCGCGCCCGCCCCTCCTCGTCCCGGTCCCGCGCGTCCCCGTCGTTCCTCATGCTGCCCATGGGGCGATTGTCCCGCGCCGGTGCCGCTTTCGGCGCAGCGCCCGGTGTGGGGTAAAGTGCTGTTCGCGCGATCACGCGGACATCCGTGGGAAGCGCACCGGGACGTGGCGCAGCTTGGTAGCGCACTTGACTGGGGGTCAAGGGGTCGCAGGTTCAAATCCTGTCGTCCCGACCGGCGTCATCGCAGGTCGGAAGCCGCTTTCTCATCCGTGAGAAGGCGGCTTCGGTGCGTTCGGGGGATGTTCCGGCGCGATGAGGGGCGGTGCGCCTCACGCCGGGGCCGAGAGGTGCGGCGGCGGCTGGATTCCGCGCGCTGAGGCCCGACCGCGCCGATTCCGGACCGGGCGGCCGGGCGTGGCGGAGGCGCGGATATTCTGGGATCATGCCGTCCCCCCGCCGCACCGCCCGACAGGCCGACCTGCTGGAACGACTCGTCGCGCTGCTGACGGCGGAGGGGTTCTCCGACCTCACCCTGGACGATCTCGCCGAGCGGCTGCGCTGCTCCAAGACCACCCTGTACCAGCTGGCCCGCAGCAAGCAGGGGCTGGTCGTGGAGGCGGTCAAGCACTACTTCCGGGGCGCGACCGAGGCCGTGGAGAAGCGGGTGGCGCAGACCGACGATCCCTCCGACCGCGTCCGCGTCTACCTGACTGCCGTCGCCGAGCAGTTGCGCCCGCTGTCCCGCCGTTTCCTCGACGACGTGGCCGAGTTCCCGCCCGCCCGCGAGGTGTACGAGGCCAACACGCGCATGGCGGCGGAGCGGGTGCGCCGGCTGATCGCGGAGGGCGTCTCCGACGGCGCCTTCCGCGAGGTGCACACCGCCTTCGTCGGCGAGGTCGCCGCCGCCACCATGCGCCAGATCCAGCAGGGCGAGCTGAAGGCGCGCACCGGGCTGACCGACGCCGAGGCGTACGAGCAGCTCGCCTCGCTCATCGTGCACGCCGTCTCCTCCTGAGACCTGCGGCTCCGGCATCTTCGATCCCGTCCGCGGATGTCCCGGCACACCCGCGTGCAGTACTGTGAATGATACTTTCGTACTCCTTTCAGTATCACTCCGTGGAGGCCGACATGCCCGCCACCCGCGCCCTGCCCACCGAGGAGGCCGTCGACCTCGTCGAGCTGACGCGCACCCTGGCCGCCAGGGAACTCGCGCCCCGGGTCGCCGACGCGGAGGCGGACGGGACGTTCCCGCGGGACGTCTTCCGCACCCTCGGGCGCAGCGGTCTGCTCGGGCTGCCCTTCGCCGAGGAGGACGGCGGGGCGGGACAGCCGTACGAGGTGTATCTCCAGGTCCTGGAGGAGATCGCCGCGGTCTGGTCCAGCGTGGCCGTGGGGATCTCGGTGCACGCGCTGTCCTGCTTCCCGCTGGCCCGCTTCGGCACCGAGGCGCAGCGGCGCAAGTGGCTGCCCGAGATGCTGGGCGGAGAACTGCTCGGCGCGTACTGCCTCTCCGAGCCGCACGCCGGCTCGGACCCGGCGGCGATGCTCACGCGCGCCGTCCGCGACGGCGACGAGTACGTCCTCAACGGCGCCAAGGCGTGGACGACGCACGGCGGGTACGCCGACTTCTACACGGTCATGGCCCGCACCTCCGACGACCGCGCCCGCGGCATCTCCTGCTTCCTCGTCCCGGCGGACACCCCGGGGCTCAGCGCCGACCCGCCGGAGCGGAAGATGGGCCTGACGGGGTCGGCGACGGCAACCATGCGCCTCGACGACGTGCGGGTGCCCGTCGAACGGCGGATCGGGGAGGAGGGGCAGGGCTTGAAGATCGCGCTCGCCTCCCTCGACTGCGGCAGGCTCGGCATCGCCGCCGTCGCCACCGGTCTCGCCCAGGGCGCCCTGGACCACGCGGTGCGTTACGCCCGCGAGCGCGAGACCTTCGGCAAGCCGATCATCGAGCACCAGGGCCTGGCCTTCGTCCTCGCCGACATGGGGGCGGCGACCGAGTCGGCGCGCGCCACGGCGCTCACCGCCGCCCGGCTCAAGGACGCCGGCCTGCCCTTCACCCGGGAGGCGTCCGTCGCCAAACTCGTGGCCACCGACAACGCCATGAAGGTGACCACGGACGCGGTGCAGGTCCTGGGCGGGTACGGATACACCCGCGACTTCCCCGTCGAGCGCTACATGCGCGAGGCGAAGGTCATGCAGATCTTCGAAGGAACCAATCAGATCCAGCGCATGATCATCTCGCGTGCGCTGGACCGGAACGAGGGCGGTGCGCTCACCGTCCTCGGCAAGGAGTGATGATGCAGCTCGAGAACACCGCCGCCCTTGTCACCGGCGGTGCGTCCGGCCTCGGCGCGGCCACCGCGAAGGCGCTCGCCGAGGGCGGCGCGCGGGTCTTCGCCCTCGACCTCGAGGACGGCATCGACAAGGCGCCCGAGGTGCCCGGCGTGAGCTACGTGCCCGCCGACGTCACCGACCCCGAGCAGGTACGGGCCGCGGTCGCCACCGCGGCCGGCTCGGGCGTGCCGCTGCGCACCGTCGTCAACTGCGCCGGCATCGGCCCGTCGATGCGGATCCTCGGCAAGAAGGGCGTCCACGACCTCGCCCTGTACGCGAAGGTGATCCAGATCAACCTGGTCGGCACCTTCAACGTGCTCGCGCTCGCCTCGGAGGCCATCGCCGAGACCGAGGCCGACGGCAACGGCCAGCGGGGCGTGATCGTCAACACCGCCTCCATCGCCGCCTACGACGGCCAGATCGGCCAGGCCGCCTACTCCTCCTCCAAGGGCGGCGTCGTCGGACTGACCCTGCCCGCCGCCCGCGATCTCGCCCAGTACGGCATCCGGGTGTGCACCATCGCCCCGGGCATCGTCGAGACCCCCATGCTGGCCACCGTCTCCGAGGAGTTCCGCGCCTCGCTCGCCGCGGGCGTGCCCTTCCCGCGCCGGCTCGCCCGGCCCGAGGAGTACGCCAGGCTCGCCCTGGCGATCGTCGACCACGACTACCTCAACGGCGAGACCATCCGCATGGACGGCGCGCTGCGGATGGCGCCGAGGTGACGCTCAGGGTCTGACCAGCAGCCGGAAGTCGAAGGCGTACCGGGACGCACGGTAGACGTGCGTCCCGTACTCGACCGCGCGTCCCGTGTCGTCGTACGCCGTGCGCCGCATGGTCAGCAGGGCCGCCCCCGTCCGCTCCGCGAGGAGGGCGGCCTCCTCGGCGGTGGCGGAGCGGGCGCCGATGGTCTGCCGGGCGCTGTGCAGCGTGACGCCGGCCGCGCGCAGCAGCCGGTACAGGCCGGTCGCCTCCAGTCGTGCCGTGTCGAGGTCCGGCAGGGCCGGGGGCAGGTAGTTGCGCAGGTGGGCCACCGGCTGTCCGTGCGTCGAGCGCAGCCGCTCCAGGAGCGTGACCTCGGCGCCCTCCGGCATCCCCAGCGCGGCGGCGACGTCGGCCGCCGCCGGGACGCGTTCGTTGCGGACGACACGCGTGGTCGGTTCCTGCCCGGCCGCCTCAAGGTCGTCGTAGAGGCTGCTCAGTTCCAGCGGCCGTTTCACCTTGCTGTGCACCACCTGCGTGCCCACTCCGCGGCGGCGCACCAGCAGACCCTTGTCGACCAGTGACCGGATGGCCTGACGGACCGTCGGACGGGACAGGCCGAGCCGGGCGGACAGGTCGATCTCGTTGCCGAGCAGGTCGCCGGGGGCGAGTCCCCCGTGCTCGACGGCTGCCTCCAGCTGCTGGGCGAGCTGGTGGTAGAGCGGCACCGGGCTGCCGCGGTCCAGCGTGAGGTCCAGCGCGTCCACCGCCGACCCCGGCACGGCGCGGGAACGGTCACCGGTCCTCGGCATCGGGCACCTCCTCATGGGGTGGGTGACGCTCCTGCGTGCGGGGTAGAGATCGCCCCCTCAGGTGTAGGGCCCGCCCGCCCCCCTGTCAATGCTTTGTTCTTACATTCGGACCTGCTTGTGAAATGATGTCTTAACAAAGTATTGACAGAGAGCGCCTCAGGGGATTGGATCCCGTCCCAGCAGCGCGCAGTTCCCGGCCTTCCGGTCCGGGCCCGGATCCTCGTGATCACCTCCCCTTTCCCCGTCGTTCCCCTGTCGCACAGTGAGGTGCAGGAAAGATGGACAGCTCTTCTCCCTCCCGTTCCCGCAGAATCGCCCCGGTCGTGGCCGTGGCCGCCGCGGCCGCCCTGACCCTCGCGGGCTGCTCCAGCAGTTCCGGCGGCAAGAAGGCCGAGGACGGAGGGGGCGAGGCCGCCGCCGGCAAGGCCACGACACCCCGGATGACCGTCGCGCTGGTGACCCACCAGTCGCCCGGGGACACCTTCTGGGACATCGTCCGCAAGGGCGCCGAGGCCGCCGCGGCCAAGGACAACGTCAAGCTGGTCTACTCCGCCGACCCCAACGCCGGCAACCAGGCCAACCTGGTGCAGAACGCGATCGACCAGAAGGTCGACGGCATCGCCGTCACCCTCGCCAAACCCGACGCCCTCAAGGACGTCGTCGCCAAGGCGAAGGCCGCGAACATACCCGTCGTCGGCCTCAACTCCGGTGTCAGCGAGTGGAAGAGCCTCGGTCTGATGGAGTTCTTCGGCCAGGACGAGACCGTGGCCGGCGAGGCGCTCGGCAACCGGCTGAACTCCGAGGGCGCCAAGAAGGTCGCCTGTGTCATCCAGGAACAGGGCAACATCGGCCTCACCCAGCGCTGCGACGGGGTGAAGAAGACCTTCTCCGGGACCACGGAGACCGTGTACGTCAACGGCACCGACATGCCCTCGGTGAAGTCGACGATCACCGCCAAGCTCAAGCAGGACAGCGCCGTCGACTACGTCGTGACCCTGGGCGCCCCGTTCGCGCTGACCGCCGTCCAGTCGGTGTCGGAGGCGGGCAGCAAGGCGAAGATCGCCACCTTCGACCTGAACAAGAACCTCACGGGCGCCATCGACCAGGGCACCATCCAGTTCGCCGTCGACCAGCAGCCCTACCTCCAGGGCTACCTGGCGATCGACTCGCTGTGGCTCTACAAGAACAACGGCAACTACCTGGGCGGCGGGGAGCAGCCGGTGCTCACCGGTCCGGCCTTCGTCGACAAGTCCAACGTCGACGCGGTCGCCGCGTACGCCGCGAAGGGCACCCGGTGATGAGCATGACCCGGCACGCCGGGCCGGTGGCGACCACACCGCCGGCCCCCGGCCCGAAGGAGACCGACGGCCGGACCTCCCGACGCCCACTGGCCCTGCGGCTGCTGGCCAGGCCCGAGGTGGGGGTCTTCCTCGGCGCCGTCGCGGTGTACGTCTTCTTCCTGGTCACGGCCCCGCCGGTGCGCGACGGCAGCTCGATGGCCAACGTCCTGTACCAGTCGTCGACGATCGGGATCATGGCCCTGCCGGTGGCGCTGCTGATGATCGGCGGCGAGTTCGACCTGTCGGCCGGTGTCGCCGTCGTCACCTCGGCGCTCACGGCGAGCATGCTCAGCTACCAGCTCACGATGAACGTCTGGGCCGGTGTGGTCGTCGCGCTGGTCGTGTCCCTCGCGATCGGCGCGTTCAACGGCTGGATGCTCGTGAAGACCGGCCTGCCCAGCTTCCTGGTCACCCTGGGCACCTTCCTGATCCTCCAGGGCGTCAACCTCGCGGTGACCAAGCTGGTCACCGGGAACGTCGCCACCGACGACATCAGCGACATGGACGGCTTCGGCCAGGCCAGGAAGGTCTTCGCCTCGTCCTTCGACGTCGGCGGCGTCCAGGTCAAGATCACGGTGGTGTGGTGGCTGGTCTTCGCCGCCCTCGCCACCTGGGTCCTGCTGCGCACCAGGTACGGCAACTGGGTCTTCGCCGTGGGCGGCAACAAGGAGTCCGCCCGGGCCGTGGGCGTCCCGGTGACGTTCACGAAGATCTCCCTGTTCATGCTGGTCGGTTTCGGCGCCTGGTTCGTCGGCATGCACCAGCTGTTCACCTTCAACACGGTGCAGTCCGGCGAGGGCGTCGGCCAGGAGCTGATCTACATCGCCGCGGCCGTCATCGGCGGCTGTCTGCTCACCGGCGGCTACGGCTCGGCGATCGGCCCGGTCTTCGGCGCCTTCATGTTCGGCATGGTCCAGCAGGGCATCGTCTACGCCGGCTGGAACCCCGACTGGTTCAAGGCCTTCCTCGGCGTCATGCTCCTGGGCGCCGTCCTGATCAATCTGTGGGTCCAGCGCACGGCCACCCGGAGGTGACCCCATGACGAACGACAAGACCGGCACCCACGGTGCCGTCCTCGCGGACATCCCCCCGGCCGACGCCGACCGCCCCCTGGTCGAACTGCGCAACGCCGGCAAGTCGTACGGCAACATCCGTGCCCTGCACGGCGTGCACCTCACCGTCCGCCCCGGCAAGGTCGCCTGCGTGCTGGGCGACAACGGCGCCGGCAAGTCCACCCTCATCAAGATCGTCTCGGGGCTGCACCAGCACACCGAGGGCGAGTTCCTCGTCGACGGCGAGCCGGTGCGCTTCACCACCCCGCGCGAAGCCCTCGACCGCGGTATCGCCACCGTCTACCAGGACCTCGCCACCGTCCCCCTGATGCCGGTGTGGCGCAACTTCTTCCTCGGCTCCGAGATCACCAAGGGCCCCTGGCCCGTGCGGCGCCTCGACATCGAGACGATGAAGAAGACCGCCGACGAGGAACTGCGCAACATGGGCATCGTCCTCGACGACCTCGAACAGCCCATCGGCACCCTCTCCGGCGGCCAGCGCCAGTGCGTGGCCATCGCCCGCGCCGTCCACTTCGGCGCCCGCGTCCTCATCCTCGACGAACCCACCGCCGCCCTCGGCGTCAAGCAGTCCGGCGTCGTCCTGAAGTACATCGCCGCCGCCCGCGACCGCGGCCTCGGCGTCATCTTCATCACCCACAACCCGCACCACGCCTACATGGTCGGCGACCACTTCAGCGTCCTGCGCCTGGGCACCATGGAACTCTCCGCCGACCGCAGCCGGGTCGGTCTCGAGGAACTCACCCACCACATGGCCGGCGGCACCGAACTCGCCGCCCTCAAACACGAACTGGCCCAGGTGCGCGGCGTCGACGTCGACGAACTCCCCGAGGAGCGGGACCTCACCCCGCCCGCGACGGAGAGCGGCGAGGAGAAGGCCTGATGAGCCGTCACCTAGGCTGACGGCCATGGACACGACGGACGACACCGCCCTGCGAGCCGTACGACTGGGGGCCGGCGCCACCGCGTCGGCCCCCGCACTCCTGCTGCGCCCGTGGTGCGCCGAGGACGCCGCCGGGGTGGTCGAGGCGTACCGGGACCCGGTACTGCGCCGCTGGGCGACCGTGACCGTGCGGGACGAGGCGGAGGCGCTGCGCTGGCTGCGGGTGCAGCACGACGGCTGGCAGACGGGGGAGCGCCTCGCCTTCGCCGTCCTGGAGACCCGGCCCGACGGCGGCGAAGGGCGGTTGGCGGGACACGTCGTCCTCAAGGCGCCGTACGGTCCCGAGCCCGAGGTCGGCTACTGGACCGCCGCCCCCGCACGCGGCCGGGGCGTGGCCCCGCGCGCGCTGAGCACGCTCACGCACTGGGCCTTCACCGCCTTCCCCGAGGTGACCCGTCTGCGACTGCTGCACACCGCCGCCAACACCGCCTCCTGCCGCGTCGCGGAGAAGGCCGGCTACGACTTCGAAGCCGAACTGCCTCCCGTACCACCGGAGTTCCCGGCCGACGGCCACCTCCACGTACGGGCCGCCACCGGGTGGACTCCCGCGTGAACACCATCCGTGGCCGACCGGGACCGTAGTGCTCCTCCTCCGGCCGGACGGCTTCCCGGCCTCCCCGGACGGCGGTGACCCGGTGGCCGGCCTCGCCCCGCCCGCTCGGGCAGGGGGTGCGGGCCGCCCGACAGGCGACGGTCCGCACCCGCTCCTATCCTGGTGCTGATGGGCCGCGCGGCCCGTGCCCCTGGTGCGGCTGTGGCCTGCGGCGAAGTCTCCTGGTGGGAGTGAGCCCATGACGCATCCGCATGTCCGTGCGTGCAGAGGGGCCGTGGTCGCCGCCGCGGCGGCGGCTCTGGTACTGCCGCTCGCGGGCGGTACGGCGGGGGCGGCGCCCCTCGTCGGGACCACCGTCGCCGCGGCACCCTCCCCGACCCCCTCCGGAGACGACGTCCGCGACCTCACGCCCGAGGTGAAGCAGCAGCTCGACCAGGCCGTCCAGCAGGTCATGAAGCAGGCGAACATACCCGGTGTGTCCGTCGGCGTCTGGACGCCCGACAAGGGCGAGTACGTGAAGTCCTTCGGCGTCGCCGACAAGGACACCGGCCGGAAGATGGCGCCGGACCTCTTCATGCGGATCGGCAGCGAGACCAAGACGTTCACCGTCACGGCCGTGCTGGAGCTGGTCGACGACGGGAAGATCGGCCTGGACGACACCATCGACAAGTACGTCGACGGCGTACCGAACGGCGACGAGATCACCCTGCGGCAGCTGGCCGGCATGCGCAGCGGACTGTTCAACTACTCCATGGACGAAGGCTTCTTCAAGGCGCTGACGTCCGACCCGGAGCGGCCGTTCGCGCCGCGGGAACTCCTCGACTACTCCTTCAAGCACCCGGTGCTGTTCCAGCCCGGCGCGGAGTTCAACTACTCCAACACCAACCTGATCCTGCTCGGCCTGGTCGTCGAGAAGATCAGCGGGCAGACCCTCGCGGACTACATCCAGGAGAACATCCTCGACCCGGCCGGCCTGGACGACACGAGCTTCCCCACCGGCAACGAGTTCCCGCAGCCGCACGCGCAGGGCTACACGAACCAGACCGCGACCGGCAAGGTCGAGAACGCGACCGACTGGAACCCCTCCTGGGGCTGGGCCGCCGGCGCGATGATCTCCAAGCTGGAGGACCTGCGGGTCTGGGCGCGGACCGTGGCCACCGGTCAACTCCCCGACGGAGGAAGGATGATCAGCCCCGCCACCCAGAAGCAGCGGCTGATCACGCCGTCCATGCCGGTCCCCGGCTCGGGCTACGGGCTCGGCATCTTCGACGTGCAGGGCTGGATCGGCCACAACGGCTCCCTGCCGGGCTACCAGTCCCTGACCGTCTACCTGCCGTCGGCGCGGGCCACCCTCGTCGTCGTGCTGAACACCGACGTCAACTACAAGGACGAGGAGCCCAGCACCCTCTTCGGCAACGCCATCACGAAGATCATCTCGCCGGACCACGTCTTCGACCTGCCGGCCCAGCCGGTCCCGAAGTGAGGGAGCCGGCCGGCGGCGACCTGAGGACGAGGTGAGGGAGGTACCCGGCGGCCGGCCGGGCGCCCGCCGCCCGTACGCCGGTCAGGCGGCGCGCACCTCCGCGATCGTCACCGGCCGGTGCTCGTGCAGCGACAGCGTGCACGCCTCCGCGATCCAGCCGGCCTCCAGGGCGTCCTCGACCGTGCAGGGCGAGGGCCGGGTACCGGCCACCACCTCGGTGAACGCGGTGAGTTCGGCCCGGTAGGCGGCGGTGAAGCGGTCCATGAAGAAGTCGTGCGGGGTACCGGCAGGGAAGGCCACGCCCGGCTCCACCGAACGCAGCGGCAACTTGTCCTCCAGGCCCACCGCGATGGAGTCCTGGAAGCCGTGGATCTCCATGCGGACGTCGTAACCACGGGCGTTGTGACGGGAGTTGGAGACCACGGCGATCGTGCCGTCGTCCAGGGTGAGGATCGCGCCCGTGGTGTCGGCGTCGCCCGCCTCCCTGATGAAGTCCGCGCCCCGGTTTCCGCCGACCGCGTACACCTCGCGCACCTCGCGGCCGGTGACCCAGCGGATGATGTCGAAGTCGTGCACCGAGCAGTCCCGGAAGATGCCGCCCGACGCGGCGACGTACGCGGCCGGCGGCGGCGCCGGGTCCAGGGTGGTCGACCGCACGGTGTGCAGGGCGCCCAGCTCACCGGAGCGCACGGCGGCACGCGCGGCGGCGAACCCGGCGTCGAAGCGGCGGTTGTAGCCGATCTGGATCGGCACGTCCCTGCCCCGGACGGCCCGGAGCACGTCGACGCCCTCCCGCATGGTCCTCGCGACGGGCTTCTCGCAGAAGACGGGCACGCCCGCGTCGACGGCGGCCAGGATCAGCGCCGGGTGGGCGTCGGTGGCGGCGGCCACGACGATGCCGTCCACCCCGGCCGCCAGCACGGCTTCCGGGGAGTCCGCGACCTCGGCACCGAACCGGTCGGCGGCGGACTTGGCGGCCTCGGCGAACGGGTCGGCGACGACGAGCGACTCGACGGCGTCGAGTCCGGACAGGGTCTCGGCGTGGAAGGCGCCGATGCGGCCGAGGCCGAGAATGCCGATACGCATGGGGGTGCAGCTCCTTGGAGGTAGTGCAGGGGGAGGTCGTGCGGGGAAGCGGAGGAGAAGGGAGGGGAGGGGAGCGGAGCGGAGGAGAAGGGAGGGGAGGGGGGGAGCGGAGCGGAGGAGAAGGGAGGGGAGGGGAGGGGAGGGGAGGGGAGGAGGGGGGCTAGTCGAGGCCGCCGAGCACGTTCTGGTCCCAGTCGATCACCGAACCGGTGACCACGCCGGACCGCTCGGACAGCAGGAACACCACGAAGTCGGCGATCTCGTCCGGTTGGCCGAGCCTGCCCATCGGCAGTCGGGCTGCCGCCCGCTCGCGCCAGTCGTCCCCGGCGCCGTGGAAGGCCCGCTGGGTCGCGTCTTCGCCCTCGGTCGCCGTCCAGCCGATGTTCAGGCCGTTGACGCGGACCCGGTCGAAGCGGTGGGCGTGCGCGGCGTTGCGCGTGAGGCCCATCAGGCCCGCCTTGGCGGCGACGTAAGGGGCGAGGAACGGCTGCCCGCCGTGCGCCGACGAGGTGATGATGTTGACGACGGTGCCGGGCGCGCCGCGGCCCACCATGTCCGCGACGGCGGCCTGCATGGCGAAGAACGGCGCCTTGAGGTTGACGGCGATGTGCTGGTCGAACAGCTCGGGCGTGGTGTCCAGCAGCGTGCCCCGTGAGGTGAGCCCGGCGGAGTTCACCAGGCAGTCCACCCGGCCGTACGCCTCGACCGTGCGGGCCACGGCGGCCTTGGCCTGTGCGGCGTCCGCGAGGTCCGCCCGGACGAACACCGCCGTGCCGCCGGCCGCGGCCAGCTCCGCGACCAGGGCCTCGCCCGGCTCCGGACGGCGGCCGGTGACGGCCACCACCGCGCCCTCGCGGACGGCGGCCCGCGCGATCGCGGCGCCCACACCCTGGCTGCCGCCGTTGACGAGGACGACCTTGTCGCGGAGGAGTCCCCCGGAGGAGGAAGGATCGTCGGAGGGAAGGGGTCCCGTGGATGAGGGAAGGGGTCCCATGGAGGAAGGGTCCTTTCAGCTCGCGCGCCGCTCGGCGCCCGCCCGCAGCGCGTCCCGCAGGACTTCGGGGGTCCAGGCCTCGCGCAGCGCCCGCCGCACGGTGTCCGCCTGCGAGGGCGGGGCCAGGCCGTCGGCCGGCGGGTCGCTGTCGAGGTTGGTCGGGAAGGGGTAGCCCTCGGCGCACACGGCGACCACCCGCTCCAGCCAGCCCGGGTCGGCGCCGTCCGCGGCGCGCTCGAGCAGCACCGGATAGACGGCGTCTGTCACCGCCGCCCGGTCCACCGTCTCCATGGCCCGGCCGAACGCGGAGGACACCTGGAGCAGGTTGGCCGTGCGGCGGACGCCCGCGGAGCGGTTGGTGCCGGCCGCGTGGAACAGCGCCGGGTTGAAGAAGACGGCGTCGCCCTTCGCGAGGGGCAGCTGGACGTGCCGCTCCTCGAAGTACGCGCGGAACTCCGGCAGCCGCCACGCGAGATAGCCGGGCTCGTACGTCTGGGAGTACGGCAGGTACATCGTCGGGCCGGACTCCACGGGCATGTCGCAGTGGGCGACGGCGCCCTGGAGGGTGAGCACGGGGGAGAGGCGGTGGACGTGCGCCGGGTAGGCGGCCGCGGCCTCGTTCGAGAGGAACCCCAGGTGGTAGTCGCGGTGCGGACTCTGCGCGGCGCCGCCCGGATTGACGACGTTGACCTGCGAGGTGACCTGGTAGCCGGGGCCGAGCCAGGCCCGCGAGACCAGCGCCAGGACGTCGTTGGCGTAGTAGTCGGCGAACGCCTCCGGGTCGTGGCGGGCCGCCTTCTCCAGCGCGTTCCACACGCGGTCGTTGGCGCCGGGCTTCGCGAAGTGGTCGTCGGCGGCCCTGCCGGACGCCCGCTGCCCGGCGATCAGGGCGTCGAACACGGCCGTCAGCCGGTCCACGACCGCCGTCTCGGGGAAGGCGCCCCGGACGACCACGACGCCGGGGCCGTCGGTGAGGGCGCGGACCAGCTCGGCCCCGACGTCCGGGGCGCTGCCGCCGCGCAGCCGGTCGCCGTCGTACACGGGGACGTTGTGCTCCACGCGGGAGGCGTGGGGATGGTCGGCCGCGTCGGTGCCGCGTTCGACCAGCGCGCGGAAGGCGTCGAGATCGCAGTCCCGCTCGGACAGCCAGGGGGTGAAGGACATCGTCGTCCTCTCGATGCCAAGGGTGGTTCGGTGCTGTCATTCTTGTCAGTACAAACCCCTCGAACAACCAGCAGGAAGCCATCAAAAACCCCTCAAGGAGCCGACGGCATGGGCCACCCCTTCCCGATCCGCGAGATCGCCCGCCAGGCGGGGCTCAGCGAGGCCACCGTGGACCGGGTCCTGAACGCCAGGGGAGGGGTGCGCGAGAGCACCGTGCGGGAGGTCCGCCGGGCGATCGCCGACCTCGACCGGCAGCGCACCCAGGTCAGGCTGGTCGGCCGCACCTTCATGATCGACATCGTGATGCAGACGCCGGAACGGTTCTCCACCGCCGTGCGGGCCGCCCTGGAGGCCGAGCTGCCGTCGCTGCGCCCGGCGGTCGTCCGCTCCCGCTTCCACTTCCGGGAGACCGGGCCCGTCGCCGAACTGGTCCGCACCCTGGACCGGATCGCCCGGCGCGGCTCGCAGGGCGTGGTCCTCAAGGCCCCGGACGTGCCCGAGGTCACCGCCGCCGTCGGCCGGCTCGCCGAGGCCGGCGTCCCGGTGGTGACGCTCGTGACCGACCTGCCCGCCTCCGCCCGCCTCGCCTACGTCGGCATCGACAACCGGGCCGCCGGAGCCACCGCCGCCTACCTCATGGGCCAGTGGCTGGGCGAGCGGCCCGGCAACGTGCTCACCAGCCTCAGCAGCGGGTTCTTCCGCAACGAGGAGGAGCGCGAGATGGGCTTCCGCAGCGCCATGCGCGCCCGCCACCCGCACCGCGCGCTCGTCGAGATCGCCGAGGGCCAGGGCCTCGACGCCACCCAGTACGACCTGGTGCGCGCCGCCCTCGAACGCGACCCGGAGATCCGCGCCGTCTACTCCATCGGCGGCGGCAACATCGCCACCCTGCGCGCCTTCGCCGACCTCGGCCGCGCGTGCGCCGTGTTCGTCGCCCACGACCTCGACCACGACAACACCCGCCTGCTGCGCGAGCACCGGCTGTCCGCCGTGCTCCACCACGACCTGCGCCAGGACGTGCGCGAGGCCTGCCACGCCGTGATGCGCGCCCACGGCGCGCTGCCGCCGGCCGGGCCCGTGCTGCCGTCGGCGATCCAGGTGGTGACGCCGTACAACCTGCCGCCGGCCGCCATCGGGTGACGCCGTGCGACGGCCGTCGCCCGCCACCGGGCCGTGGCACCGGCGCGTCATGCCGCGGGGACGTCCACCCAGGTCCCGCTCGCGGCCGAGCGGGCCATCGCGTCCAGGACGGCCGCACTGCGCACGGCGTCCGTGAGGGTCGCCCCGTACGGGGTGCCCTCGGCGATCGAGCGGAGGAAGCGGTACGCCTCGATCACCTTCAGGTCGTCATAGCCCATGGCATTCGCCGCGCCCGGCTGGAAGGCGCCGAACTCACCCGCGCCGGGGCCGACGTACACCGTGCTGACCGGCTGGTCCTGGTACGTGGTGCCGCGGCTGACCGCCAGCTCGTTCATCCGGCGGAAGTCCCAGGACACCGCGCCGCGCGTGCCGTGCACCTCGAAGCCGTAGGAGTTCTGCTCGCCGACCGAGACCCGGCAGGCCTCCAGGACACCGCGGGCGCCGGAGGCGAACCGCAGCAGGCAGCTGACGTAGTCCTCGTTCTCGACCGGGCCCCTTACGCCGCCCGTGGCGAGGGTGTGGCCGGCGGTGGTACCGGTGGGGCGGGCCCGCTCGGGGACGAAGACGGCCGTGTCGGCGGTCAGCGAGGTGATCTCGCCGAGCAGGAAGCGGGCCAGGTCGGCGCCGTGCGAGGCCAGGTCGCCGAGGACTCCGCTGCCGCCGCGCTCACGCTCGTAGCGCCAGGTCAGGGCGCCGTCGGGGTGGGCGGCGTAGTCGCTGAGGAGGCGGACGCGGACATGCGTGACCGCGCCGATGTCGCCGGCCGCGATCAGCTCGCGGGCCGCCTCGACGGCGGGCGCGTTGCGGTAGTTGAAGCCGACCGCGCCCTGGACGCCGGCCTTCGTCACCGCGTCCGCGACCGCGCGGGCGTCGTCGGCGGTGAGGCCCACCGGCTTCTCGATCCACAGGTGCTTGCCCGCCTCCGCCATCGCCACACCGATCTCGCGGTGCAGGAAGTTCGGCGCGGTGACGCTGACCGCCGCCACCCGCGGGTCGGCGGCGACCTCCCGCCAGTCACGCACCGCCGAGGCGAACCCGTACTGCCCGGCGGCCTCCTCGGCCCGGCCCGGCACCTCCTCGGCGACCGTGATCAGCTCGGGCCGCAGGGCGAGCCGCGGGAAATGGTGCGGCACGCGCGCGTACGCCCGCGTGTGCACGCGGCCCATCCAGCCGAACCCGACGACGGCGACACCCAGCGGATCACTCACGGCAGCAGCCCCTTTTGGACCGGTCCACACCTTGTCCAGGTCACCCTGATCTTCTGTTTTCCGGGGTGTCAAGACCCGGGGCCACCGGGTGGCCCGTGGAACGGTCCACCGCACGGTCGTGCCTCTCACGGCGGACGGCGCCGTCAGAGGCTGATCGCGTACGCCTTGCGCAGGGTCTCGTGCACGGTCCACGTCGTCCGGTCGCCGGCCCGCAGCACGGCCATGTCGCCGGGCCCGACGCGCAGCGTGGGCCCGCCCTCGACCTCGACGGTCGCCGAGCCGCCGACCACCACGAACAACTCGTCCGCCTCCGTGTCGGTGACGACGCCGGGCGTGATCTGCCAGATCCCGCGGACCTGCCGCCCGTCCGCCGACTCCCACACCACCTTGCCGGTCACCTCGGGGGTCCCGGACACGATCTGCCCCGGGTCGAGCGGCTCGGGTTCGAGATCGGCGTCGGGGACGTGGAGAGCGAAGCTGGGTGTCATGGGGCGACCCTAACGACGCTGCGCGCGGGAGGGTGTTGACAGGGTGTGCGGTATCGGGGCGTTCGCCGGGACACATCGTCGTGCGGCGGCGTCGGCCGACGCTCGGGCCGCGTCGGCGCGGCGGGCGTGGCCGCAATGCAGCGAACAAAATTGTTGACAATCTTGTTTGGCTAGATTTAGGTTCGACAGGCACTCACTCAGGGAGGGCAACGATGCCGAAAGAAGCCCGTCCGAGCACCGGGGAGCAGGCCAGGCAACACGCGCTCGCGCAGTTGCGGCAGGCGATCCTGCACGGCGAGATGGCACCGGCGCAGCGGCTGGTGGAGAACGAGCTCGCCGAGCAGTTCGGTGTGACGCGGGCCAGCATCCGCGCCGCGCTCATCGATCTGGAGTCCCAGGGGCTCGTCGAACGGATCCGCAACCGCGGCTCGCGGGTGCGGGTGGTGAGCGTGGACGAAGCGGTCGCCATCACCGAGTGCCGGATGGTCCTCGAAGGGCTGTGCGCGGCGAAGGCCGCCGTCGCGGCCGACGACGACCAACTGGACCGGCTGACCGACCTCGGCACCGCGATGAGCAAGGCCGTGGCCGCCGGCGAGCCGGTGACCTACTCCGAGCTGAACCACGAACTGCACGTCTGTATCCGGGAGTTCTCCGACCAGCGGACCGCGCAGGAACTGCTGGAGCGGCTCAACGCGCAACTGGTCCGGCACCGCTTCCAGTTGGCACTGAGGCCGGGGCGTCCGCAGCAATCCCTGAACGAGCACCTGACCATGATCGAAGCGATCAGGGCCAGGGACCCGCAGGCGGCCGAGGCGGCCGTCCGCGCCCACCTCACCAGCGTGATCGAGGCACTGCGCGACTGATCACGGCTGCGCGGGCGGGCGCCCACCTGTCACCACGGCGACCGATCCGAAGGAACGCGCCGGTGTCCGGAGCGCGAGCGTGCGTGCGGCCCGCAGGGCCGACCGCGCGGTCGCGGTCTTCCCCGGACGCCGGCGGGAGCGCTCCGGAGGCGAGTCGCCCCACAAGGGAGATTGCAGCATGACCCAGGCCACAGCGCCCGCCCGCCCACCCCGATCGACCCTCGTCGTCACCGCGCACGCCGGTGACTTCGTGTGGCGGGCGGGCGGTGCCATCGCCCTGGCCGCCTCGCGCGGGGAGAAGGTCACCATCGCGTGCCTGACCTTCGGCGAGCGCGGCGAGTCCGCCAAGGCGTGGCGCGAGGGCAAGCGGCTGGACGAGATCAAGGCGATGCGCCGCGACGAGGCCGAACGCGCCGCCGCCACCCTCGGCGCCGAGGTGCGTTTCTTCGACGCGGGCGACTACCCGCTGGTCGCGACCGCGGAACTGACCGACAAACTGGTCGAGGTCTACCGCGAGACCCAGCCCGACGTCGTCCTCACCCACCCCGCGGAGGACCCGTACAACGGCGACCACCCGGCCGCCAACCGGATGGCCCTGGAGGCCCGTGTCCTCGCCCAGGCCATCGGCTATCCGGGCCCCGGCGAGATCATCGGCGCCCCGCCCGTCTTCTGCTTCGAGCCGCACCAGCCCGAGATGAGCGGCTTCCGGCCCGAGGTCCTCCTCGACATCACCGAGGTCTGGGAGACCAAGCGCAAGGCCATGGAGTGCCTCGGCGCCCAGCAGCACCTGTGGGACTACTACACCGACCTCGCCGTCCGCCGCGGCGTCCAGCTCAAGCGCAACGCAGGTCCCAACCTGGGCCTCGCGCACAGGACGATGGCCGAGGCGTACATGCGCCCCTACCCGCAGATCGCGAAGGAGCTGGCATGAGCGGCGTGATCGTCACCGGCCCGCCGAAGGCGGATGCGAAGGACGTCGAGGCGCTGGCCGCCTTCGGGGTGGCCACCGTGAGCGAGGCGATGGGGCGAAGGGGCCTGCTGGGCCCGGAGATCCGGCCCGTCCAGCAGGGCGTACGGGTCGCGGGCACCGCCGTCACGGTGCTCAGCTGGCCCGGCGACAACCTGATGATCCACGCGGCCGTCGAGCAGTGCGGCGAGGGCGACGTCCTCGTCGTCACCACCACCTCGCCCTCCACCGACGGCATGTTCGGCGAACTGTTCGCCACCGCGCTGCAACAGCGCGGCGTGCGCGGCCTGGTGATCAACGCCGGCATCCGCGACACCCAGGAGCTGCGCGAGATGGACTTCCCGGCCTGGTCCCGTGCCGTCTGCGCACAGGGCACGGTGAAGGCCACCGGCGGCTCGGTGAACGTCCCCGTCGCCGTCGACGGCCAGGTGGTCCGCCCCGGTGACGTGATCCTCGCCGACGACGACGGTGTCGTGGTCGTCCCGCGCGAACGCGCCCGGGCCGTCGCCGAGGCGTCCGAGGCCCGCGAGGCGAAGGAGGCGAAGTCCCGCACCGCGTTCCTCCAGGGCGAACTCGGTCTGGACCGCTACGGGTTGAGGGACACGCTCAAGCGGCTCGGCGTCGAGTACCGGACGTACGAGGAGTACGTCTCGGACGCGGGGGAGTCCTCGTGAGCGGTGTGCCCGAGGAGGTGCCGTGTCTGCTGATGCGGGGCGGCACCTCCAAGGGCGCCTACTTCCTCGCCGCCGACCTGCCGGCCGGACCGGGTCCGCGGGACGACCTGTTGCTGCGGATCATGGGCAGTCCCGACGAGCGCCAGATCGACGGCCTGGGCGGCGCCCACCCGCTCACCAGCAAGGTGGCGGTGGTCTCGCCCTCCGCCGACCCGGACACCGACGTCGACTACCTGTTCCTCCAAGTGGGGGTCGACCGAGCAGAGGTGACGGATCGTCAGAACTGCGGGAACATCCTCGCCGGCGTCGGCCCGTTCGCCGTCGAGCGCGGACTGGTCCCGGCGGGCCCGGACGAGACCTCGGTCCGCATCCGGATGGTCAACAGCGGCGACCGGGCCACGGCGACCTTCCCCACGCCCGGCGGCCGGGTGGACTACACCGGCGAAGCGGAGATCTCCGGTGTGCCGGGTGCCGCGGCGCCCGTGCTGATCGAGTTCCCGCCGGGCCCCAGCCCGCTCCTGCCCACCGGCAGCGTCCGCGAGGAGATCGACGGCGTCCAGGTGACCTGCGTGGACAACGGCATGCCGACGGTCCTGATCGCCGCGACCTCCCTGAAGCTCACCGGCTACGAGCCGCCCGCCGAGCTGGAGGCCGACCGGGGCCTCGCCGACCGGCTCCACCGGATCCGGCTGGAGGCGGGCCGCCGGATGGGGCTCGGGGACGTGACGGACGCCACCGTGCCCAAGCTCACGCTGCTGGCCCCGCCCCGCGACGGCGGCGCCGTCACCACCCGCACCTTCATTCCGGTGCGCTGCCACCCCTCCATCGGAGTGCTCGGCGCGGCGGGCGTCGCGGCGGGCCTTCGCGTCGAAGGCGGCGTCGGCGCCGAACTGGCGGACCTCGCGCCCGGCAGTGACCGAATTCGCATAGAACATCCCACCGGATTCCTGGACATCGAAAGCAGCCTCGGCACCACCCCCGAGGGCCTGCCCTCCGCCCGCCGCACGGCCGTGGTCCGCACGGCCCGCAAGATCTTCGACGGCACCGTGTTCCCGCGGTCCGCCGGGACGGCACCGATCCACCCGCGCCCCCTTGGAGGTCAACGATGACTCCGCCGCTCGGCGACATCGCGCACATCGGCCACACCCAGCTGTTCACCCCGGACCTGGACGCCAGCGTCGGCTTCTTCACCGACTACCTGGGCCTCACCGTCAACGGCCAGGACGGCGACACGGTCTACCTGCGCACCTACGACGACTACGAGCACCACAGCCTCGTCCTCACCGCCCGTGACACCCCCGGCCTCGGCCGGCTCGCCCTGCGCACCTCCAGTGAGGAGGCGCTCCGGCGCCGGGTCGAGGCGGTCGAGGGGGCGGGCGGCACCGGCCGCTGGGCCGAGGACGAACCCGGCCTCGGCAAGCTGTACGTCACCACCGACCCGGACGGCCACGAGCACGCCCTGTACTGGGAGAGCGAGCACCACCGGGCCCCCGACGAGCTGAAACCGGCGCTGAAGAACCAGCCGCAGGCCAAGCCCAACCGCGGCGTGGGCGTGCGACGACTGGACCACGTCAACTTCCTCGCCGCCGACGTCCTCGCCAACGCCGAGTTCCAGCAACACGTCCTCGGCGCCCGGCCCACCGAGCAGATCCGGCTCGACACCGGGAAGATCGCGGCGCGCTGGCTGACGTACACGAACAAGTCGTACGACGTCGTCTACACCTCGGACTGGACCGGCAGCGCCGGGCGGCTGCACCACGTCGCCTTCGCCACCGACACCCGCGAGGACATCCTGCGCGCCGCCGATCTCGCCATCGACACCGGTGTGTTCATCGAGACGGGGCCGCACAAGCACGCCATCCAGCAGACGTTCTTCCTGTACGTCTACGAGCCCGGCGGCAACCGGATCGAACTGTGCAACCCGCTCACCCGCCTGGTGCTCGCGCCCGACTGGCCGCTGATCACCTGGACCGAGGAGGAGCGCGGGAAGGGCCAGGCCTGGGGTCTGAAGACCATCGAGTCGTTCCACACGCACGGCACCCCGCCGGTCGCGTAACACCCCTCCCAGGCACCACGGACGGCCCCTGACGGCCCTCCGGCGGCTCTTGCCGGGCCTCGCCGCCCCGATGCGGGACTCATCGTCGATGAGATTGTTGACAAAAGTGTTGACGAAAATCGCCGCAGGTCTCTAGCGTCGGGGCACCCCGCCCGCACGAGAGGAAACGAAGATGTCCTCCTCCCCCTCCCCCCTGTCCGCCCGCGGCAGCAGACTGGCCTTCCTGGTCGTCGGTCTGTGCTGGCTGGCCGTCCTCTTCGACGGCCTGGACATGTTCATCTACGGCTCGGTCCTCCCGCACCTGCTGGAGACCAAGACCTTCGGCCTCACCCCGGACCAGGCCGGCGACCTCGGCAGCTACGCCACCTTCGGCATGCTGGTCGGCGCCCTCACCGCGGGCACGGTCGCCGACCGGATCGGCCGCAAGAAGCTGATGGTCGCCTGCGTGACCCTCTTCTCGCTGGCCTCGGGCCTGTGCGCCCTCGCCGACGGCGTCGCCGTCTTCGGCCTCGGCCGGACCCTCGCCGGCATCGGCCTCGGGGGACTGCTGCCGACCGCGATCAGCATGGTCTCCGACTACGCCCCGCGCGGCCGCGGCGCCATCGTCATCGGCCTGCTGATGACCGCCCACCACGCCGGCGGCATCCTCTCCGCCTACGTCGCCAAGTGGCTCGTCGACCCCGTCGGCTGGCGCGCGGCGTTCTGGGTGTGCGTGCTGCCGCTGCTGTTCGCCCCGGTCCTCGTCCGGTTCCTGCCCGAGTCGCTGAGCTTCCTCGTCGCCAAGGGGCGGACCGAGGAGGCCTGCGCACTGGCCGCCCGCTACGACGTCGAACCGCCCGCCGCCAAGCCGGCCGCGGCGGGCGCGGGCGACCGCTGGACCAACCTGGTCGGCCTCTTCCGCGACGGCGAGTGGACCCGGACCCTGCTGTACTGGCTGGCCTCCTTCGGCGGTCTGCTCCTGGTCTACGGCGTCGCCACCTGGCTGCCCACCCTCATGCGCGCCGAGGGGTACGAACTCGGCTCCGCGCTGTCCTTCGTGGTCGTCTTCAACCTCGGCGGCATCGTGGGCATGCTGGTCGCCGGCCGGGCCGCCGACCGCTTCGGCGCCCCGCGCATCTCGGCGGTCTGGTTCGCGCTGACCGCCGCCGGCGTGTACCTGCTCAGCGTGCACATGCCGATGACGGTCACGATGATCGTCGTCTTCCTCACCGGCGTCTTCCTCAACAGCGCCCAGACGATGATCTACGCGACGGTCTCCATACGCTCCGACCCGCACACCCGCGCCACCGCCGTCGGCTGGACCTCGGGCATGGGCCGCTTCGGCGCCGTCTTCGGCCCGTGGCTCGGCGGTCAGCTCCTCGCCTCGGGCCAGGGCGACCGGGGGTTCACCGCCTTCGCGCTCGCCGGTGTCTCCTCCATGGTCTTCATCGGGATCGCGGCCCTGCGCACCCCGCGGACGGCTGCCGAGGACAGCCCGCGCGAGCAGCCGCTGGCCGCGCACTGACCGGCCGGGCAGCCGGTCGGGGGCTGCCCGGCCGTCGGGCCTTTCCGACAGGTCACCCCGGGCCCCGGGCCTCTCCGGGTCTTCCCGGCAGGGCCCCCGGCTGCCGGCCCGGCCACGGGGACGCGACACGTGGGCCAGGCCCCGCGGGCACGCACGGACGCCGGCCACCGCACCGCAGAGGTGACGGGGGCCGGCGTCCGGCGTACCACCGCCACCCGAGAAGGCGGGGCGCGACCTGACGGAACGCGCCGGGAAGCCGGGCGTCGCCCCGCCCGCGGCGACCGGACAGGGGACGGCGCCCCCTGCGGGACGGAACGCCCCCGTCCCGCGGGACCGGGGCGTGGCGCGAGGCCCCTCCCTCAGTCGCGCCGCGCCACGATCCGGTAGGCGTTGGACAGGCCCAGCCGGTGCGACAGCGGCCGGACCGCGAACCGGTCGAGGAGGGTGCCCGCGACCAGCGCCGGGACACCGGCGAGGAACAGCGCGGCCCGCAGCGCGCGGCGTGCCCTGCCGGGCGGCTCGGGCAGCCAGGGCGCGTCCTCGCGCGGCGCCGCGTGGTCCAGCGACAGCCATACGGCCGCCAGCAGGTCCACCGGGTCGTGCGCTTCGGCGTGCTGCTCCGCGACCACCGTGAACCCGAGGTCCGCCAGCCGCTCCCGCAGGTTGGCGACCGGCACGAAGTGCAGGTGCTGCGGCTGGAGCCACGGCAGCCACCACCGCCCGAGGAGGCGGGCGTACCGGCTTTCCGGGTCCGGGACCTCGATCAGCAGGTGCCCGCCGGACCGGACGGCCTGCCGGGCCGCGCGCAGCTCCCGGTCGGGGTCGGTGCTGTGCTCCAGGTAGTGGAACATGCTCACCACGTCGTAACGGGCGGCCAGTTCGGGCGCGAGGTCGGGGAAGGCGCCCCGGTAGCCGTGCCGCACCCGGCCCTCGCGCTCGGCGAGTTCGACGCCGTCGGTGAAGTCCAGTCCGTCGAACGCCGTGCCCGGCAGGACCTGACCGGCGACCGCGCAGAAGTGCCCGTGCCCGGTGCCGACGTCCAGCCACGTCTTCGGCCCGGCGTCGTGCGGCAGCATCGACTCGGCCCGCCCCCGGTACATCTTCGTGCGCCCGCCGAAGGTGTCGCCGAGCTTCTTCTCGCCGAGCCCGTCGTAGAAGTCCCGGTAGTAGAACTCCAGCCCCTCCGCGCCGAGCCGGGGGTTCTGGAAGGTGTGCCTGCAGTCCTCGCAGCGGTCCAGGACGAACCGGCCCGGCTTGTGCTGGAGCAGGTCCGTGGTCCGCAGCCGCGTGGTCAGCCGGGCCGAACCGCACCAGGGGCAGTCGGTGCGGCGCGGCTCGAAGAAACGGCCCACGCCCGCCGCGAGATCGTCCTGGTAGCCGGGCCGCAGCGCCGCGATCCGCTCGGTCCCGTCGCTCATCGCGCCTCCCCGGCGAGTTCCTCGAGACGGTCCGCGGCGGCCGACGCCCCGCCGGCGGCACGGAAGGCGGCCCCGATCCGTTCGGCGGCCGCCCGGTGGCCGGGTGCGTCCAGTACGGCGTCCAGGGCCGCGCCCAGCCGCTGTGCGCCGACGCGGCCGAACCGCACCCGCACCCCGGCCCCCGCGTCCGCGACCTGCCCGGCCACCACCGGCTGGTCGTCGCGGATGGGGGCCACCACCAGCGGGATGCCGTGCCACAGCGCCTCGCACACCGTGTTGTGCCCGGCATGGCAGACCACCGCGGCCACCCCCCTCTCCAACAGGGCGAGTTGGGGAACGGACGGGACGACCAGGACGTCCTTGTCACCGGCCGGCGGCGGACGCAGGGCGCCGCCGGGATCGACGACCACCCCCTGCACCCGGTCCGCCCGTTCGCGCAGCGCCGCCACGCACACCTCGAGGAAGCGGCCGCCGACGTCGGTGTTCGCCGTGCCGAGCGTCACCAGCACGGCCCTGCGTCCGGCGTCGAGCCACTCCCAGGGGAAACCGGCCGCGGCGGGCCGGGCCGCGATCGAGGGGCCGACCCAGCGGACGCCCTCGGCGGGGCCCGCCAGCTCCGGCGCGCTGAAGGCGAGGACGAGCCACGGCGAGAACCGCGGGTCGGCGCCGCCGGCAGGGTTCCCGACCGAGGCCCGCAACCGCCCGAGCCGTTCCTCCAGCCACGCGCGGACCTTCGGCAGCCCCGCCAGCGGATCGGTGAACTCGGCGGAGGTGGTCGCCGAGGTCGCCCACGGCACGCCCAGGCGTTCCGCGACCAGGGCGCCCGCGAAGGCCTGCTGGTCGGCGACCACCACGTCCGGCCCGAACCGCTCCACGGCCGCCCGCACCCCCGGCGCCATCGCCTCGGCGAGCGGCAGCAGGTACCACTCCCACAGGAATCTCAGCGCCTCGGGTCCGCGCAGCTCGGGCGGCCGGCTCCCGTCCGGCGCCCCGGCACAGGCGAACACCTCGGTGCCCGGTCCCGCCAGCCGTCGGACCAGCGCGGGATCGGGGCACGCCCACGCCACCCGGTGCCCCCGTCCGGCGAGGGCGGCCGCCACGCCCACGGCCGGGTTGATGTGCCCGGTCAGCGGCGGCACCACGAACAGGTATCGGCTCACCGGACCTCGGCCCCCGCCCGCTCGGCCTTCCGCGCGGGGACGCCTGCGTGGCCGCCCGGTACCTCGGCCTCCCGCACCAGCGCCAGGACGTGGCCGCCCACCGCCGCGGCCGCCTCCACCAGCACCGAGTGCTCGTGTCCCGGGATCACCACGGTCCGGCAGTCCGGCAGCAACTCCTGGAGCCAGGGCGCCAGTTCGGCGAGGTCGGAGTCGCCGCCGTAGACGCCGAGCACCGGGCAGCGCACCGCCGCGATCTGATCCTCCGTCAGCACCCGGCTGGCCGGGATGTCCCTGCCCAGCGTGGTGTCGCGGGCAAGGCGGGCCGCGCCCCTGGCCAGCCGGGCGGTGTTGTGGCCGCGGTGCGCGGTGATCCAGGCGATGGCGTCGGGCTCGTTGTGCGCGAGCTGCGTCACCACCCGGTCGAGGATGCCGCCCAGTTTCACCGCCCAGGCGGCGGTGGCCGGTTCGGACTCGACGAGGGTGACGCTCGCCGCCCGCTCCGGATGGCGGGCCGCGTAGCCGAACGCGACCGTCCCGCCGTAGGAGTTGCCGACCAGGTGCACCGGGCCGTCCACCGCGAGGCGGTCGAGGAGCGCCTCCAGGTCGTCGACGTTGTCGTCCAGGGTGTAGCCGTCGGCGGGGCGTTCGCTGCGGCCGTGGCCGCGCAGGTCGTACATGACCACGTCCAGGCCCGCGGCGGCGAACGCGGGTGCCACGGTGAAGTAGTAGCTGGCCAGGCTGTCGGTGAGCAGGCCGTGCACCAGCACCACGGTGGCGGTGGCCGGCCGGCCGTCGCGGGGGCCGAGCCGCTGCACGTGCAACCGGACGGCGCCGGTGTCGACCATGGCCATCGTCAGCTCGCCTCCGCGGTCTTCAGGCCCGCCACGACGTACTCGACGAGCCGTCCGACGGTCAGCTCGATGATCTCGTCGAACTCCATGCCGGCCAGGAACTCGGCGAAGTTGATCCGGTCGCCGTACCGCTCCTGGAGCAGCCCGGCCAGGGTGACCAGGTCGATGCTCTCCAGCTCCAGGTCCCGGTTGAAGGTGGTGTGCGGGCCGATCTCGACGTCGTCGAGGCCGTACTCGTCCGCCATGAGCCGGCCGAGCATCTCCGTGAGGTCGGCGAGGACGGTCGTCTCGTCGGCGGCGGTGGGGGTGTGGGGGGTCATCGGTCGTACTCCTTCGCTTCGGTGGGACCTGTCGTCCAGGCCACGACGTACGCGCGGTCCGGCAGGTGGGGCGGGTTGGCGGCCGGTGCGCAGTGCACGGTGTAGGCGCGTTCCAGGCGGCCCGCGACGGTCAGCCGGTCGCCGGCCGGGGCGGCGTCGAGGACGGCGAAGTCCCGCGGCCGTCCGCGCAGCCCGGTGCCCTCCGCCTTGGCGACGGCCTCCTTCGCCGCCCAGAAACGCGTGAACCACCACGCCTCGGAGCCGTCGGACGCCCCGTCGGACGTCAGTGCGCGCAGCAGCCGCAGCTCGTCCCGGCCGAGGGCGGCGGCCAGGGTCTCCGGCGTCCGGTCCGTGACCTCCTCGACGTCGATGCCGGGACCCGGCCACGGCGTGTGGGGCCGCACGATCGCCACGCCCGCCTCCGCACAGTGCGCCAGCGACACGTCCAGCGGCGGCAGGACCCGGCCGTGCACACCGGTGACGTACGGCCGGCCCGCCTCGTCGTTGTGCACCCGCAGCTCGGCCGGGAAGACCGGCCCCTCGCCCTCCTGGTCCCACAGCCACCGCCGTACGGCGTCCTTGACGGCGATCCGGCCCAGCAGCCACTGCCGGCGGCCCCGGGGGGCGTGTTCCGCGTACTGCACGCGCTCCGGACCGGCCAGTGAGTTGCGCATGATCAGCTCGCGGGACGCCAGATCGGGCCAGCGTTCGTGGAGCAGCGACCAGCCGCCCGGACGGGCCTCGGAGAGGGTGTTGCGCTCCGGGAAGCGCTCGACGGGACGGGTCTTCGGGTCGTTGTCGAAGCGGCGGTCCTGCCAGCCGTACAGCTCCGCCCACACCGTGCGGCCGACGGTCAGCTGGATGTCGGCCTCCAGGGACGTGTCGGTGAGCGAGGTGATCCGCACCAGGCATCCCACCGGGGTCCCGGGCGCCGGATGCGGCCCGTGGAAACGCATCTCGCGCATGCCGACCGGGAACACGACGGTGCGTTCCGTGCGGGTCGCCATGATCCAGTAGCCGAGGATCTGACCCACGTTGTCCAGCAGGGCGCCGGGCGCGGACGGGGTGGTGATCACGCCCCGGACGTGCCGGTCGCCGATCGCGGTGAGCTCGGTGACGCCCTGGAACGCCGGGCCGTGGAACATCCAGCGCTCGGCGTACAGCCGGCCGGCCGTGTGCTCGGGGACCCGCTCGGCGGCGGTGCCGGCCGGCCAGGGGGCGGGCGGGGCCGGGTGGGCGGCGGCGAGTTCGACGGTGGCGCGGGCCCGCGGGCCGAAGGAGACCGCCAGCCGGTCGGGACCCTCGGGGACCGCGGTGACGGGCACGTCGACGGCGGGGGTGGCGGTGAGCCACTCCTCGAACCGCGCCCCGTGCACGGCGACCGGCACCCGGCCGGGCGCGGCCTGCCGTGCCGCGTCCATGATGTGCTGCACGATCGTCGTCGCCGGCACCACCGGCCACCGGTCGGAGACGTCCGGCCAGCCGGGCCGCTGCGGGAAGAAGCAGTGGTCCAGGAGGTACGGCATCGTGTCGGGGGAGACCCGGACGGTCGTGCGGTACGGGCCGGACGGCGGCGGGGTGAGCGGCCGCCCGGTGAGCGGCGGCCGGGTGAGCGGCGGCGGCGCGGCGGGATGCCCGGCGCGAGCCGGTGCGGTCAGCAGGGCGGCCGCGGTGTCCGCCGTGTCCTGGAGCAGCGCGGACAGCTCGGCGGCGACCGGCGAGCCGGGCACGAGGGCGTCGAGGGAGCCGAGGGCGGCGGTCCCGGGGCTGTTCGCCGTCCGCCCCAACCCGGCCCGCAACGAATCCAGTTGATCGGGCGGGAGTGACACCAGGCCGCCATCCAGGTCCAGTTCGACCGGCTGCCGCCGGGACCGCACGTTCCCGGCGCGCGCCGCCGGTGCCGGCGCCGGGGCCACCTCGGCGCCCGCCGCCCACAGCGCGGTGGCGACCCGGCGGAGCTGGGCGAGGCCGGTGCGGTGCGGGGAGTTGGCGGCGACGACGAGATGGTCGTGGCCGCCGAGCGTGTCGCCGACGAGGGAGCCGAGCTGCCCCGGACCCACCTGGACGAACACCCGGTGGCCCGCCGCGTGCAGGGCCTCGGCGAGTTGCCGGAAGCGGACCGGTTCCAGCAGGTGCCGGACGAACAGCTCCCGCACCCCCGCCTCGTCCTCGGGGAAGGGCGCGGCGGTCGTCCCCGACCACACGGGGGTGTGCGGCGGGTGCAGCCGGAACCGTCCGGCGGCCTCCCTGATCGGGCCGAGGTGGGGTGCCAGCATCGGCGTGTGGAAGCCGGAGCGGAACGGCAGCACCTGGCTCAGCACGCCCCGGGCGCGGAAGTCCCGCACGAACTCCCCGACCGCCTCGTCCGGGCCGCACACCATCGACTGGCCGGGCGCGTTGTCGTGCGAGAGCACCAGACCGGCCCCGGCCCACCGCTCCTCCCGCAGCGCGGCCAGCACGCGCTCCGCGGGCGCGCCGACCGCCCCGAAGGCAAGGCCCGGCACGGTGAGGGCCGCGGGGTCGAAGTCCGCCATGAAGGCGTCGACCTCGTCCCCCGCGTACAGCCCGCCCGCCGCCATCGCCGTCCACTCGCCGAGGCTGTGCCCGGCGACCGTGTCCGGCACGATCCCGGCCCGGCGCAGCGCCGTGTCGAGGAGTCGGCCGACGGCGACGACGCCCAGCCCGTGCCGGCCGAGGTCGCGGGCGCCGTCCTCGGCGACCGCGGGCACGGACAGCCCGAAGTGGTCGGCGACGTCGTCCACCCGGGGGGTGAAGTCGCCCTCCAGACCGGGGAAGAGGAAGGCCAGCTTGCCGCCGCCCGCGCCCAGCAGGGGGCCGGGCCGGAACCAGACGTCGCTGCGGCCGTGCCAGGCACGCCCCTTGGCGACCGCGCGACGGGCCAGGGCGAGCCGTCTGTCCGTCGGGCCGACGATCCCGAGCCGGACCGGCCCGGCCTCCGGGCGGGGCCGGGCCGGATCGAGTCCGGCGGCGCGCACGGCGCCGTCGTCGGCGTCGAGCAGGGCGGCGAGCCCCTCGGGCGAGTCGGCGGCCAGCAGGAGCACCGGCTCGGTTTCGGCGACGTGGGGTGCCGGGCGGGCGACGCCCTGGCCGCGGCCCCCCGGCATCGGGTGGGCGGCGGCCAGGCCGCGGCCCCCCGACGGCTCCTCCAGCACCACGTGCGCGTTGATCCCGCCGAACCCGAACGCGTTGACCGCGGCCCGCCGGACCGGCTGATCCGGGGAGGTCTCCCAGGGGGCGGCCTTCCCCAGCGTGCGGAAGCGGGTGCGGGCCAGCGCCGGGTGCGGGTCGTCGCAGTGCAGGGTCGGCAGCAGCGTCGCGTGGTGGACCGCGAGGGCGGCCTTGACCAGTCCGGCGACGCCGGCGGCCGGCATGGCGTGCCCGATCATCGACTTCACCGAGCCGAGCACGGCCTCGCCGTCACCGGGCCCGAACACATCGGCCAGCGTGGCCAGTTCGGCCCCGTCGCCGGCCGGGGTGGCGGTGCCGTGCGCCTCCAGCAGGCCGATCGCACCGGGTGCGGCCGGATCGAGCCCGGCCGCCCGCCACGCCTGCCGTACGGCCTGTGCCTGGCCGCCCGGATCGGGGTTGACGAGCCCGGCCGCCCGGCCGTCGCTCGCCACGCCGGTGCCCCGGACGACGGCGTAGATCCGGTCGTCGTCGCGTTCGGCGTCGGCGAGCCGCTTGAGGACGACCACGCCCGTGCCCTCGCCGATCAGGATGCCGTCGGCGTCGCGGTGGAAGGGCCGGATGCGCTGGCTGGGGGAGAGGGCGCGCAGCTGGGAGAACACGCTCCACAGCGTGATGTCGTGGCAGTGGTGGACGCCTCCCGCCAGCATCAGGTCGCAGCGGCCGGTGGCGAGTTCGCCCACCGCCTGGTCGACGGCGACCAGCGAGGAGGCGCAGGCCGCGTCCACCGTGTAGGCGGGGCCGCGCAGGTCGAGCCGGTTGGCGATCCGGGAGGCGGCGAGGTTGGGCACCAGGCCGATCGCCGACTCGGGGCTGTCGGACCCCAGCCGGTCCGTGAACGCCTGCCGCACCCGGTCGAGTTGGCCCGGCGACAGGTCCGGCAGCAACTCGCCCAGGGTGCGCACGAGCTGGCCGGCGGTCCGCACCCGCTGGTCCAGCCGGACCAGGCCCGGGGTGAGGTAGCCGCCCCGGCCCAGGACGACGCCGGCCCGCCCCCGGTCCGCCAGGCGGTCCGCACCGCCCGCGTCGTCGAGCGCGGCGGCGGCCACGTGCAGCGCGATGAGCTGGTCGGGTTCGGTCCCGGCCACCGAGTTCGGCATGATCCCGAACCGGGTGACCTCGACCTGCGCGAGCCCGTCCACGAACCCGCCCCGCCGCGCGTACACCCGGTCCGCGACGGCCGGTTCGGAGGCGGTGCCGGGACGGTAGTAGTCCGCGTCCCAGCGCCCGTCCGGCACCTCCCCGACGGCGTCCACGCCGTCCCGCAGGTTCCGCCAGTAGGCGTCCAGGTCGGGGGCGCCCGGCAGCAGCACCGCCATCCCGACGATGGCGACCGGTACCTGACGTGGCGTCACGGCGGCGGTCACCAGCCCGAGGCGGTGTGGACGACGGCCGTCGCGGACTCCTCGCCCCAGGCCAGCTCCCGCAGCAGCGCCGCGGTGCCCTCCTCCGGGTCGATCAGCCGGATGCCGCGCCGGGCGTACTCGCGGGCCAGCTCCGCACCCACCATGCCGCCGTGCCCGGCGGCGGGCGCCCAGGGGCCCCAGTGCACGGTCAGCGCGCGACGGCCGGTGCGGGCGGCGAAGGCGGCGCCGAGTGACTCCAGGGCGTCGTTGGCCGCCGCGTAGTCGGCCTGGCCGCGGTTGCCGAGGACGGCGGAGATGCTGCCGAACAGCACCGTGAACGCGGGCGCGGCGGGCAGTTCCTCCAACGCCGTGAGCAGCGCCCGGGCACCGCCGGCCTTCGTGCCGTAGACCCGGCGGAAGGACTCGGCGCCCTTCTCGGCGATGAGCCGGTCCTCGATCACACCGGCCGCGTGGACCACGCCGTCGAGCCGGCCGTGTTCGGCGTGGATCTCCTTCACGGCCTGGCGGACGGCGTCCGGCTCGCGGAAGTCGACCGAGCGGTAGCGGGCCCGGCTGCCGAGCGCGGCGAGTTCCGTCAGGGTCGCCCTGATCTCCCTCTGCGCGAGCAGGAGTTCGGCGGTGCGGTTGATCTCGGCCGGTGTCGCCCCGCCGCGCGCGGCGAGCGCGGCGCGCAGCTGCGCCGGGGTGCGGGCGGCCGCGGTGTCCGCGTCCTCCTGACCGTCCGGCACGGGGGTGCGGCCGAGGAGTTCCAGACGGCAGCGGGCCGCACCGGCGAGCGCCGCGGCGAACTGCGCGGTGATGCCCCGCGCCCCGCCGGCCAGCACCACCACCGAGTCCCGGTCCAGGCCCAGTGCGACGGCCTCGGCCGCGCCGTCCCCGGCAGGTCCGGCGCCCGTGCCGGCGAGGGCGCCGAGCGGCGCCTCCACCAGCTCGAACCCGTGCCGCCCGGCCGCCGACCGCACCACGACCGGCGTACGGTCCGGGGCGGCGGCCTCCAGCGCCACGGCCTCCGCGACCGCGGCGGGCGAGACGTCGGCGAGGTCGACGACCCGCGCCACCGTCTCCGGGTACTCCCGGGCCACGGTGCGGAACAGGCCGCGCAGCCCCGCCGACCGCACGTCGCCGCCGGCCGGCCGGACGGCCAGCAGCCACCTGGGCCCGCGTGCCAGGGCCGCCTTCAGCACCGGGAACGCGTCCGGCAGCACGGACGTGCCGTCGTCCGCGAGCGCGCCGAGGTACAGCACCCCGTCCACCTGCCCGTCCCCGTCATCCGGCAGATGATCCCGGCCGCGTACGACGACCTCGGCGCCCGACGCCGCGATCGCGGCCGCCACGTCGGGGGCGTCACCGAGGACGAGCCAGCGGGTGCCGGGGAGCGGGGACGCGGGGCCGGCGCCGCCGGGGCCGTCCAGGAGCACCGGGCGCAGGACGTGCCGGCGGGGCGGCTCACCGGGCACGGCCTCCGCGGGCGCGGGCCCGTCCGGTGCCGTTTGCGTCCTTGGTGTCTCCGGTGTCTCCGGTGCCACGGGCGTTCCCGGCGTCTCCGGTGCCGCGGGTGTCCCCAGCCGGGCCGTGAGCCAGCCGGTCACCGCTGCCGCCGTACGCGCCTTCGCCAGCTCCTCCAGGTCCGCGTCGGCCATCGAGGTGAGGTCCGCGCCGCTCCCGGCGCCCAGCCGCCTGGCCAGCTCACCGGCGATCTCGGCCCGCTTGATGGAGTCGATGCTGAGGTCCGCCTCCAGGTCGAGATCGGGTTCGATCATGTCGACCGGGTAGCCGGTGCGTTCGCTGATGATCTCCAGGACCACCCGCTGGACGTCCACGGGCCCGGCGGCCTCCGGCGCGGGCTCCGGCTCCGGCGGCGCCGCGGCCGGCAGGCCGGGCGCCCGCGGCACGGTCACCGTCGCGGGCAGCGGCGCCTGCGGGGGGACGGGCGCGGCGACCGGGGCGCCGGGCGCGCCGCCGAAGTAGGTGAGCAGCACGTCCCGTTGGGCGGCGATCATCTCCCGGCTGGTGCGCAGGAACTCGGCGATGAGCGCGTCCCGGTCGGACGGCAGGCCGTGCGGGGGGTTGGTCGTCACAGTCGTCTCCAGGGTGTCCACGACTCGTCGGGCCGGTGCGAGGGCACCGGGGAGGAGGGCGCCGGCGGCGGTGCGGACGAGCTGCCCGTCCACCGTCCAGCCGGGGACCCGGGGCGCGGGGGCGCGTACCGCGTCGACGGCGTCCCGGCCGCGCAGCAGCCGTCCGGTGCGCACCGGCAGCCCCGCGACGGCCAGCCGGGCGAGGGCGTCGAGCCAGTCGCGCAGGCCGCCGCCGGGGCGGGGCTCGCAGGCGACCGCGGTGTGCGGGCGCTCGCCGAGGATCTGCCCGACCAGCCGGGTCAGCACCGATCCGGGACCGGCCTCGACGAAGACGCGCGCGCCCGCCTCGTACATCGACTCGATCTGCTCGACGAAGGAGACGGGGGCGCCGATCTGCGCGGCGAGCTCGGCCCGGACCGCGTCCGCGTCGGCGGCGTACGGGGTGGCCGTGCGGTTGGACCACACCGGGAACTCGGGGGCGTGCACCGGGCGGGCCGCGAGCGCCTCGGCGAAGCGGTCGCCGGCGCCGGCCACCAGCGGGCTGTGGAAGGCGCACGCCACCGGGATCCGCCGGGCGTCGAGACCGGCCTCGCGCAGCAGTCGTACGGCCTCGGCGACCGCGTCGGTCGGACCGGAGACGACCGTCTGGCGGGGGGAGTTGCGGTTGGCGACGACGACGGTGTCCGGTGCGCCGGCCGCCTTGAGGGCCTGCTCCACCTCCTCGGCACCGGCGGCGACCGCGGCCATGGTCCCCGGGTCCTCCCCGGCGGCCCCCAGGATCGCCGCCGCCCGCTCGCCGCTCAGCTCCAGCAGCGTCTCGGGGGCGAGGGCCCCGGCGGCGCAGAGGGCGACCAGCTCGCCGTAGCTGTGCCCGGCGGCCATGTCCGGTTCCACGCCGGCGGCCGTGAGCAGGGCGTGCGCAGCGAGCCCGGCCACGCCGAGGGCCGGTTGCGCCACCCTCGTGTCGGTGAGGGCGGCCCGCTGCCGGTCCCGGGCGGCGTCGTCGAACGCGGCCGGCGGGTACAGCGCGTCGGCGTGCGCCCGCCCCAGTTCCAGGTGCGGGCGCAACTCGGGCAGGGCGACGAACAGTTCGGCGAGCATTCCGGGGCGCTGGCTGCCCTGCCCGGGGAAGAGGAAGGCGACCTTGCCGCCGTCGGCGCCCCCGGCGCCGGCCAGGTGGATCCCGCGGGCGGCGGGGGCGGCGCCGGCCGGGGCGTCGAGCACGGCCCGCAGCTTCCCGGTCAGGTCGTCCACGTCGCTCGCCACGACCGCGATCCGCACCGGGTCGGTGCTCGCGTCCGAGCGCCGTGCCGCACCGAGCGCCAGGTCGCGCAGGCGCCACGGGCGGCCGTCCGCCCCGGCGGCCCGCAGCAGCTCCTCGACCGCGTGCCGGGCCGACTTCTCGTCCCGGCCGCGGAACACGAACAGCTCGGCCGGCCAGGCGTCCAGTCCCCGCGCCGAAGGCGCCCCGCCGGCGTGGGCGGCCAGCACCACGTGGAAGTTGGTGCCGCCGAAGCCGAACGCGCTGACTCCGGCCAGGCGTTCGGCGGCGGGAGCGGCCCACGGCCGGGCCTCGGTGTGGAAGGCGAACGGGCTGCGGTCCGCGTCCCAGGCCGCGTTGGGCGCCTCGACGTGCAGCGTCGGCGGCCGGACGCCGGTGTACAGCGCGAGCACCGCCTTGATCAGGCCGGCCAGCCCGGCCGCGCACTTGGTGTGCCCGATCTGCGACTTGACCGAGCCGATCACACAGCCGCCCGCCTCGGCGCCCGCCTCGCGGAACACCTCGTCCAGGACGGCGAGTTCGGTGCGGTCGCCGACCACCGTGCCGGTGCCGTGCGCCTCGACGAGGCCGACCCGCGCCGGGGAGACGCCCGCGTTCGCGTAGGCCCGCTCCAGCGCGGACCGCTGCCCCTCGGGGCGGGGCGCGGTCAGTCCGAGGGAGCGGCCGTCGCTGGAGGAGCCGAGGCCCTTGACGACGCCGTAGATCCGGTCGCCGTCCCGCTCGGCGTCCGCGAGCCGCTTGAGGACCACGCAGGCCACGCCCTCGCCGAGGGCGATGCCGTCGGCCGAGCCGTCGAAGGCGCGGGAGCGGCCGGTGGGGGAGAGGGCGTGCACCGAGGAGAACAGGACGTAGTCGTTGATCCCGTTGTGCAGGTCGGCGCCGCCGCACAGCACGACGTCACTGGTGCCGGCGAGGAGTTCCTTGCAGGCGGCGTCGACCGCGGCCAGCGAGGAGGCGCAGGCGGCGTCGACGGTGTAGTTGGCGCCGCCGAGATCGAGCCGGTTGGCGATCCGGCCGGAGATGACGTTGGCGAGCATGCCCGGGAACGAGTCCTCGGTGAGCCGCGGCAGCTGCTCGTCCAGGCCCCGCGGCACCGTTCCGTAGTAGGAGGGCAGTACGGCCCGCAGGGTGGCCGCGTTGGAGAGGTCGCTGCCGGCCTCCGCGCCGAACACCACCGAGGTGCGGGAACGGTCGAACTCCCGCCCCCCGTCGCCGTATCCGGCGTCCTCCAGGGCCCGCCGGGCCGCCTCCAGGGACAGCAGCTGGACCGGCTCGACGTGGCCGAGGGAGGCGGGCGGGATGCCGTAGCGCAGCGGGTCGAAGGGGATCGGCGGCAGGAAGCCGCCCCACTTCGACGGGGTGGACGCGCCGTGGTGCACGGCCGGGTCCCAGCGGTCGGCCGGGACCTCGCCGACCGCGTCCACGCCGCCCACGACGTTCGCCCAGAACGTGGACAGGTCGGGTGCCTGCGGGAACATGCAGGCCATGCCGACGACGGCGATGTCGAGCGGCGCGGGCGCCGCGGGGTGCGGCGCCTTCCCGACGCCGAGTTCGGCGGCCCGCCGGGAGAGGAACGCGGCCGCTCCCGTCGTCACGGACGCGTGCAGCGCGGCGAGCGTCGTGGTCGCCGAGCGCAGCACGGCCACCTCGCCCGCCATGAACATCCCCTCGGCGAGCTGCCGTTGCTCGTCGACGGGCGCGAGGGCGCCGTCCGCCTCCCGCGTCACCCCCTTGCTGGCGAGGCGCAGCCGTCCGACGTTGAGCCGCTCCAGTTCCTCCCAGATCCGCCGGTCGGGGACGCCTCCGGCGCGCAGCCGGGCCTCCTCCTCGCGGTAGCCGGCCGCGAACGGGCTGGGCACGCAGCGCGTGGCGTGCCCCGGCGCCGACTCCAGCAGCGTGGTGCGGTCGGCGGCCAGCACCTGTCGCTGGAACAGCGGCCGGATCGCCCCGTGCGCCACCGCCTCCTCGGTGAACAGGTACGCCGTGCCCATCAGGACGCCGACGGCGGCCCCGCGCGCGGTCAGCGGCGCGGCGAGCGCGGCGACCATCGCGGCGGACCGCTCGTCGTGCACCCCGCCCGCGAAGAACACCTCGAGGTCACCGGCGTCGCCGCCGTCCTCCACGTAGTCCTCCAGGACGGCGAGTTGAGCCTCCCACAGCGGGAAACTCGGACGCGGTCCGACATGCCCGCCGCACTCCGAGCCCTCGAACACGAACCGGCGCGCACCGGCCTGGAGGAACTGCCGCAGCAACCCGGGCGACGGCACGTGCAGAAAGGTCCGGATCCCGTCCCGCTCCAGCGCCTGCGCCTGCGCGGGCCGCCCGCCCGCGATGATCGCGTGCGTCGGCCGCACCTCGCGTACGGCCTCCAGCTGTGCGGCCCGCACGTCCTCCGGCGCGAAGCCGAGCACGCCGACCCCCCAGGGCCGGCCGGCCACCGCGTCCCGCGTCCCGGCCAGCATCGTCCGCGTCCGCTCGCCGTCGGCCAGCGCCAGCGCCAGGAACGGCAGCGCCCCGTCCGCGGCGACCGCCGCCGCGAACCCCGCCTCGTCGCTGACCCGCGTCATCGGTCCCTGGGCGACCGGCAGCCGGGTGCCCAGCGCGCGGCTCATCGCGGACCCCGGCGCCGGCGCCCGTACCGCCCCCTCGTCGCCCACGGCGTCGCGCACCGCGTCCCGCAGCGCCCGCACCGTCCGCCGTGCGTCCCCCCAGCGGTCGGCGAACCGGGCGGCGAGGAAGCCGTCCTGGCCCACCGGCAGCAGCCGGGTGCGCGGGTCCCGCCCGCCGAGCAGGGCCGCGACCTCCTCGGGACCGGCGTCCCCGGGCAGCGGCGGGGCGTCGGGCCCCCGGCGCAGCAGTACCCGGTGACCGGCCACGACGACGGTCTCCGAGCCGTCCAGGGGGCGCAGGGCGGCGGCCGTCGCCTCGGGCAGCGCGGATTCGGCCAGCAGCGCGAGCTGTCCGTCGAGGACGACCCCGGCCGCCCCGCCGGCCACCGCGGCGGCGGCCGTGCGCGGGCCGATGCCCCCGCAGGCCCACACCGGCAGGTCCTGCTCCGGTGCGGAAAGCAGCTGTTGGAGCAGCACGAAGGTGCTCAGCGTGCCGGTCCGGCCGCCGCACTCGCCGCCCCGCGCGATCAGACCGTGCGCGCCGGCGCGGGCGGCCTCCCGGGCGCCCGGCAGATCGGTGACCTCGACGAGGACACGGTGCCGGGCGACGAGTTCGCCGAGCGGCCAGGCCGAGTCGGTGGCCAGCACCACCGTGTGCGGGCCGTCGGCTCCGAGGTCGGCGGGGGACAGCCGGCAGCGCGGGCCGACCCTGACCCCGAAGCCGCCCGGCGCCGAGCGCCGCAATCGGGCCAGCGCCTCGCGCGATCTTCGGCCGCCGTCCCCGAGATCGAGCACGCCGAGGCCGCCGGCCCCGGCGATCGCGAGAGCGAGCCCGGCATCGGGTTCGCCGAATGGAGTGATGCCGATGATCATGTCCTCGGAGCGCACAGCGGACGTCATTGATTCTCCGAATCAAGGTGAAACCGCACGGTGGGGGGTTCGGGACAGCAAAGGCGTGCACCGGGATCCCGGCGGGAGAAGATCACCGCGGAATACCGTGGAAAGCGCTTTTTCGGAGCGCGTCGAAAGGTAGTGGGCTTATTACTCGCCAGTCAACGTTTGAACGACCGCTCGTTTTCCTGCCGTATTGATTCGGTCACCTTCGGAGAAAAGGCCACGGTGGAGGAAAACGGATCTATTGCTTTTCTCGCTGGCCCGTTTCATCCGCTCCATACATTGTTGAAACACGCACGAGCGACGGAAATGGGTTCCTTTGGAGCGCATGTCCGGAAAGCGGGGCCGAAGGGTCCGCCCGAAGGTGACCCGCGGGGAAAATTCATGTGTCGCATCCGAGTGACCGGGAAGGGGCCGGATCCGCCCGTCCCGGCGTCGCGCCCTCCGGGGTGCGCCGCTCAGCGCGCGGCGCGCACCCCGTCCAGCGTGACGGCCAGGACGCGGTCGCGCCGCGCGTCGTCGGTGAAGGTGGTCGCCGTGATGCCGGCGGCCATCCGCGGCAGGTCGCCGAAGTCCATGTCCTCGCGGACCTGGCCGCCCTGCTGGTCCCCGTCCGCCGCCCCGCCCGCCCCGCCTCCCCGCCCGCCCCGCGGGCCCGGCGCCCCGTCCGGCCGCGACCGCGGCACCGGTACGCGTACGGTAGTGTTCATCTGCGCGTTCCCACGGTTCACCGGCGCGGGACGCGGCGGGACGTGGCGCAGCTTGGTAGCGCACTTGACTGGGGGTCAAGGGGTCGCAGGTTCAAATCCTGTCGTCCCGACCAGCACGATGTGGTCGGAGGCCGTCTTCTCGGACGAGAAGGCGGCTTTCCCCGTGCCCGGGGTCCGGTCGCGGGGCGCGGCGGGCGTGCGCGAGCCGCCGGGGCGGGCGTCGTCACGGCCGGCAAACCGTTGGACAGCTCCCGGAGGCCGGGCCATCGTGGAGCCCATGGAGCAGCAGCAGATCTGGGACGCCGACACCGCCGCCCGCTACGACACTCCCGGCACCGGCATGTTCGCCCCCGAGGTCCTCGGACCGACCGTCGACCGGCTCGCCGAACTCGCTTCCGGCGGAAGGGCGTTGGAGTTCGCGATCGGGACCGGACGGGTGGCGGTGCCGCTCGCCGCGCGGGGCGTGCTCGTCACCGGCGTGGAGTTGTCCCGCCCGATGCTCGGGCAACTGCGCACCAAGGCCGACGAGTCGGCGATCCCGGTGGTCGTCGGAGACATGGCCACGGCCCGCGCGCCGGGGGAGTACGCGCTGGTCTACCTCGTCTACAACACGATCTCCAACCTCCTCACCCAGGCCGAGCAGGTCGCGTGCTTCCGCAACGCCGCCCGTCACCTGGGACCCGGCGGGCGGTTCGTCGTCGAGCTGTGGGTGCCCGAACTGCGCAGGCTCCCACCGGGACAGGAGGCGACCGTCTGGCACACCGAGCCCGGTTACATCGGTCTGGACACCTACGACGTCCTGCGCCAGCACGTCGTCTCCCACCACTTCAGGTTCGACGGGAACGGCCGGCGGGCGCGGCTGGACCGCAGCCCGCACCGTTACGTCTGGCCCGCCGAACTCGACCTCATGGCTCAGTTGGCCGGCTTCGGGCTGGAGTCGCGGCACGCGGACTGGACCGGCTCCGAGTTCACCGCCGAGTCCCGGTCCCACGTGTCGGTGTACCGGCTGCCGGGCCCCACGGCCGCGGAGTGAACCGCCGGCCGGCCCCGGCGCGAACAGGGCGGCCGCGTCCACGCCCCACCGCCGCGGGCCGCACCGGGTGCGGCCGGCGCCCGTCTCCCTCCCCCGAAGGCTACGGACGCCGGCACTCTTCCCCCGGCGCCGGACCGTGGTCCTGGGCGCGTACGGCGCCGTCCCGTGCCGTCACCAGCACATGACGGCGGTCTCTCCCGCGCCCCAGCCGCAGTACAGCCGGACACGGACGAAGTAGCGTCGGCCCTTGACGAGCCGGACCCTGATGGTGGCGTTGTGCGGGGTGCCCCCGTCGTCCCGCCCGGCCAGGAAGCGGGGCTCGCCGTCCCGCTCCTCGAAGACCACCACGACCGCGTCACCGTCCCCGAAGGTCCCGAAGGCGTACTCGCGGGTCTCCGGCGGCTCGATCGTGAAGTCGGCCTGCTCACCCGCCGCCAGCGACAGCGGCACCGAGCGGAACGGCACCAGCGCGGGCGGCCGCGACGCGGCCGGCGGCGGATACCGGCGGAGCGCGAACTCCTTGTCCAGCGGCGACAGCGCACCCGGCGGGTGCACGCCCCCGCGGAACTGCTCCGGTTCCAGGATCAGACCCGCCGGGAACGGATACTCCATCACGGACTGCGGGTCCCACACCGAGCCGTTGGCCTCGGCCGGGTCCAGCTTGCGCAGGACGTTGAAGTAGGTGCGGTCCCGGCTCCAGTGGTTCGGCGGGCCCGCCAGGTCGGCGTACACGGCCTCGTCGTCCCAGTGGATGCCGGCGAACGGACTCTGGTGCTCGTGCTGCATGCCCAGCGCGTGCCCGATCTCGTGCAGGGCCGTCCCGCGCTCCCCGGGCGCGGTCAGGTCCCAGCCGAAGTTCATGGTGCGCTCGTTCAGACCCGCCCGCAGCGCGTTCCGGCCCACCGCGGACCAGGAACCGTCGCCCTGCTGGAACCCGATGCGCAACTCCGCCTCCGAGCGGTCGTCGACCTCGGCGAACGACACCCCGATGCCGAGATCCGCCCACTCGTGGAACGCGTCGCGCACCACCTCCCGCTGGGCCTCGTCGCCGACCCACGACACCCACCGGGTCCCCCCGGAACCCGGCACCGGGATGACCGACCCGTCGCTGTCGCCGTCCAGGAAGCAGTAGTGCAGCACGGTGCCGTTGACCCACATCCGGCGTCCGCTCATCAGCGCGCCGAGCCGCTCGGCGGCCAGCCCCGGAGCGAACGCGGGGGCCGGCTGCTGCGTCAGCGAGCAGTAACGGGCGGTCATGGTCACCAGATTGCCCGGGAGCACCGTCCGGGACCTGAGTCGGGGCCTACTCAAGTCGCCCTGTATCAGGCATGAGTATGCGGACTCCTGTAGACGTGACGACCTCCGTACATGACACAAGGACCCTTCGGCCGCTCTCCTCGCTGCCGTGGCCGTTCACCGGCCGCGAGGACGAACTGGAGCTGCTGCGCGGTGCGTTGGGCGCCGGGCGGCCGGGCGCAGTGGTGACCGGGCCGCCCGGCGTCGGCCGCAGCCGGCTGGCCGCGGAGGCGGTGCGCGCAATGGAGTGCGTGCGGGTGGCCGGCACGCCGGAGACCCGCGGCACGGCCTTCGCCGCCTTCGCCCACCTCCTGCCCGAGGGCGTCACCCTGCACCGCGCCGTCCACCTGCTGTCCGGTGTGCGGCTGCTGCTGGTCGACGACGCCCAGCTGCTGGACGACGACTCCGCCGCCGTCGTCCACCAGCTGGCCGTGCAGGGACGCACCCGGCTGCTGATCCTCGTCGCGGACGGCGTGCCGGCGCCGGATGCCGTGGCCCGTCTGCGTTCGGGTGACCTCCTGCCGCGGCTGGCCCTGGAGCCCCTGCCCCGTGCGGACGTCGCCCGGGTGCTGGCCGCCGTGGCCGGGGCCGGGCCGGAGCCGCTCACCGTCAACCGGCTGCACCGGCTGGCCGGGGGCGACCTCGTTCTGCTGCGTGACCTGCTGGACGCGCTGCGGGACCAGGGGCGGTTCGACCAGGGGCGGTTCGACCGGGGGTCGGACGGTCGGGAGTGGAGGTGGCGGGGGCCGGTCCCGGTGACCCCCGCCCTGTGCGAGTGGGCCGCCGCCGTGCTCGGCCGGTCCCGTCCCGAGGAGCGGGAGGTCCTCGACCGGCTCGCCTTCGCGGAGCCGCTGCCACTGGCCGCGGCGGCGGCCGGGCCGGACCTGGATGTCCTCGAACGGCTGGAGGCCGAAGGGCTGGTCCGGGCCGACGACGACGCGGCGGTTCGGCTCGCCCGTCCGCTGCACGGTCCGCTGCTGCGGGCGGCCGCGGGGAGGCTGCGGGCCCGGCGGCTGGCGGCGGGCCGGCCGCCGTGCGGGGCGGCGCTGGAGGCGGAGGCGGCGGAGTTGCTGCGGCGGATCGACGCGGCGGACGTGCGGTCGGGGGCGGCGCCGGTGGGGGACTGGCTGGTGGGGGAGGGGGAACCGGTTCCGGCCGGGTACGCGGCTGTGCGGGCGCGGTTCGCCCGGCTGCGGGGGGAATTGCGGGAGGCGGTGGCCTGGGCGCGCGAGGGGTTGGCGGGGACGCCGGGGGACGCGGGCTGTCTGTCCGAACTGGGCTGTGCGACGGAAGGGCTGGGGGAGGAGTCCGCCCCCGCCCTCGGCCCTGCACGGGCCTCGTCCTCGGAGGCCGGACGGGTCGAGCCGCCGCCACGGCCGCTTTCCACCCCGCCGGGCCGGGTCGTGGTGGGGCGGGGAACGCCGTCCGGCACGCCGGACCGGACGAGCGCCGGTGACGCCGTACGGCGGGCCGCTCCCGAGGGGGGCGTCTTCGCGCGGCACGCCGAAGCCCTGGCCCGCGGGGACGGGCCCGGACTCGACGGGGTCGCCGCCGAGCTGGAGGAGCGGGGCTTCCTGCTGTTCGCGGCCGAGGCGCACGCACGGGCCGCGCAACTGCACCGGGACCCGCGCGCGGCCCGCACCGCCCGCACCCGTGCCGTCGCCCTGGCCCGCCGGTGCCAGGGCGCCCGTACCCCCGCCCTGGCGGGACTGGCGCTGGGCGAACTCACCGCCCGGCAGCGCCAGATCGTCACGCTCGCGGCGGCCGGCCTCAGCAACCGGCAGATCGCCGAGCGGCTGACCCTGTCCGTCCGCACCGTCGGCAATCACCTGTACGGCGCGTACACCCGCCTCGGCGCGAGCGACCGTGCGGCGCTGCCGTGGCTGGTGGACCTGCCCGACACCCGGACGGCCTGATCCGCCGGGCGGCGGGCGTTCACGTCCAGCGGGCGGCGGACGGCGGGCGTTCCCGTCCGCCGGGGCCACGAGGGTCCCCGTCCGCCGGGCCACGGGCGTTCACGCGGCTCCGAAGGCGGTGAACGCCCACCCCGTCGCCTGGTGCAGCGCGTCCCCCGGCAGGGCGGCGCGGGCGTCGCGCAGCGCCTCCGCCAGGGACAGGCCGGCGCTGACCCCCTTGTGCAGGGCCAGCATCAGCGCGACCACCGCCTCGTCGTTGACCGGTGCGCTGCTCGCCACCACCCCGGCCGTGCCGAGCGGCAGCAACGCCGTCACCAGGCCGAGGAGTTCGTCGGCGCCCACCGAGGCGAGGCGGGCGGTGTCGCAGCTGGAGAGGATGATCCGGTACGGACTGCGGGCCAGGCGCTCGAAGTCGTGCACGATCAGCGGGCCGTCGGCCATGCGCAGGGACGAGAACATGGGACTGTCCGCCCGGAAGGTGCCGTGGGCGGCGATGTGCGCCAGCGCGGCCCCGTCCAGTGCCTCCAGCACCCGCGGCACCCGCGCGTCCGCGTGCTCCAGCACCGTCGGCCTGCCGTACCGGCCCGCCACCTCCGGCACCTCGGCACCCCCGGACGCCAGACCCGGCCCCCGCACCAGCACGTGCCGTCCGCCCGGCACGGGGTCGGTCTCCCGGGCCCGCAGCCAACTGCCGGCCGACGGCGACACGCTGAGCACCCGCTCCCGCAGGGCGGGCAGCAGCGCCCACGGCACCTGGTGCAGCCGGGCCGGGGGGACGACCACGACCGGGCCGGGCCCCAACCGCGCGGCGGCCTCGCCCAGCAGCAGGTTCTCCAGTCGCCGGCCGGCCGCCTCCACCACCGGCAGCCGCGCGTCCGCGCCGGGGTGCGCCAGCCGCCGCAGCCCGGCCTGCACGTGCTCGGCCTCCCGCTCCGCCTCGGCCACCGGCCCGCCCGCGAACCTGCGCACCCGCCCGCCCCCGCACAGCAGCACCTGCACCCGCCCGTCCAGTACGGCGATCTCCACCAGCCGCCCGTCGCCGAGCCGTTCCAGCAGCCGGCCCACGTCGAACCGGTCGCCGTCCCCGGGGGAACCGCCCCGGATGTGCAGGGTGCGGGAGCGGATCTCCCGCTCCAGACGGCGCTGCTCGCGCTCCAGCGTCGGCACCGGACGGCCGTCCATCCGCGCGCCCTCCGCGCGGGCGGCGATCTCGCGGTAGGCGGTCAGCCCGCTGAGCAGCGCGGGATCGGCGGGCGGCCGGGTGGGCGGCGCCGACAGGACGGTGGCCCGCCAGCGCTCGCTCCACACCAGCAGTCGCCGCGGCCCGCCCCGTTCCAGGCTCACCTGCTGGGCGAGCGCGGCGAGTTCGGCTCCCTGGGCGGTGGCACGGGCCCGCAGCTCGGAGGCGCCCAGCGTCGTGCGGTGGTCGTCGAGCACGTCGAGGCCGCGCCGGCAGGCCTCCAGGACGCCCCGGCCCGAACCGGTCGCCCGCGCCCACAGCGCCTGTGCCGCCCAGCCCGTCATCCGTGCCAGCGGCGGCCCGCTGCGCCGGCTGCGTGCGGCGACCGCCAGATAGCGTTCGGCGTCCTCGGTCCAGTGCAGGTCCAGCGCGATCCGGCCCGCCAGCAGCCAGCCCTCCGGCGCGGCGGGCGCCCCGAAGGAGGACAGCCGTTCCGCCACCCGCACCGCGTCCGCGACCAGCCGCCCCGAGCTCCGCCCGGTCGCCACCCGCGCCTCGATCAGCACGAGTTGGGCGTGCGCCTCCCACCAGGTGCGGCGTTGTCCCGCGAACAGCCGCACGGCCAGCGCCGCCCGTGCGGTCGCCGTGCCCGGATCGCCCGCCAGCCGGGCCGCCTTCGCCGCGGCCAGCAGCAGTTCCGCCTTGCGGGTGGACTGCCCGCCGATCCCGTCGAGGACCGTGATCGCCGCGTCCGCCTCGGTCAGCGCCTCGGGCGCCAGCCCGGCCGCCATCAGCACCTCGCAGCGCCGGATGTCGAGCATGAAGGTGGGCGTGCCCAGCTTGGCGTACCGCTCCTCGGCCTCGTCCAGCAGCCGCAGGGCCGCCGGAACGTCCCCCGAGCGGAACGCGGCCAACCCCCTGCTCTCCACCGCGTCGGCCTTGTCGTGCTCCTGGCCGGTGGTGTCCCACAGCGCCTCGGCCGCCGTGAAGTCGGCGTCGGCCCGGTCCACCGCGCCGAGCGCCAGGTGCACGGTGGCGCGCAGGGTGAGGGCGCGCGCCGTCCAGATGACGTCGTCCGCCTGCCGCAGCACGGTGATCGCCCGGCGCAGGTCGTCCAGCGCCTCGCGGTGATGGCCCAGCACCCACCAGGAGTACGCCCGCCGGTACCGCACGCGCGCGCGAGTGTGACCCGTACCGCGCTCGATGCCCCGCTCGAACGCCGTCAGGCCCTGCCGGGTGCGGCCCGCGTGGACGAGGGCCACGCCGAGGGTGGCCAGGACGTCCGCCTCCCGCTCCGCCGAGTCGGCGCGCGCCGCCAGCGTGCGGGCGCGCCGCAGGTGGTCCAGGGCGAGACGCAGGTCGCCCCAGTCCCGCTGCCAGATGCCGATCACCTGATGGGCGACCGAGGCGTGCAGGGGCGGGGGATCGGTGCGGAGCACTCCCTCCGCCCGTGCCAGGGCGTCGTTGGGGGCGGCGAACACCATGGGCAGCAGTTCGAGCACCGCGTCGTTTCCCGCTGTCACCCCACGGATGGTAGTGCTCCGGTCGCATCACACACAGGGCTGAGGTCGTTTCAGGTTGTACTTGTGAGACGCCATGTCAACGGGACACGCACACCGCCCGTCCTGCGTCCCCCGAAGCGAGGCCGCGCACCGCCCGTCGTACGCCCCTCGAAGCACGGCAGCGCACCGCCGCGCACGCCGAGGGCGCGCGGTCGCAACCGCGCCCCTCCCCGCTGTCGTCGCACCACCTGTATCAGACAGGGGTTCCGCGGGTCTGATAGACGACCATCGGGTTCAGGGGAGGACGGGTCATGGCACCACGGAGATTCCACGAGCAGTTCGGTCAGATCCAACGCGCGCTGCCGGGCGTGCCGTTGGCGATGGGCCCGGACGACTCCGCCGAGTTCATCTACGAGAAGGGCGTCGTCCTCGCGCGCGACGGCGAGGAGGCCCAGGTCGTCGAGGACGCCGTCCGCACCCACTTCACCGCGGCCCCCGATCTCACCCCCGACCACGTGCGCCGGGCCGGACCGCAGGCCAACCGCTCCGGCATCACCCGCATCCAGGTCGCCGACCCCGGCCAGGGCGTGCCCGGCACGGACCGCGCCGTCGCGGGCGCCCTGCGCGCGCTGCGGGGCACCGAGGACCGCGTGGGCCGCCGGCTGGTCAGCCGCAACCACGTGGTGTCCATCGCGGTCAACGCCTGCCCCGGCGACGAGCCGGTGCCCGTCGGCCGCAACGGGCCGCCCAACCCGGCCGCGGCCCGGGCCGCCCACGACCCGGCCGGCGCCGTCGGCGTGCTCGTCGTCGACACCGGCCTGATGCACGACCACCGCTCCTACCCCCTCCTCGCCCACACCGACGGCGACGCGCAGATCCGGGAGACCGACGACGACGGCGTCCTCCAGCAGTACGTCGGCCACGGCACGTTCATCGCCGGGCTCGTCGCGGCCGTCGCCCCCGACACCGACATCACCGTGCGCAACACCCTCAACGACGCCGGCGCGATCCTCGAGTACGACTTCGGCGACAAGCTGTTCGAGGCCGTCGAGCAGGGCGGCTGGCCCGACATCCTCAGCCTCTCCGCCGGCACCTCCAACGGCCGCGTCGACGGCCTGCTCGGCGTGGCCGCCTTCATGGACGAACTGCGTTCGCAGCGAACCCTGTTGGTGGCCGCCGCGGGCAACAACGCCAGTGCCACGCCCTTCTGGCCCGCCGCCTACGCCGCCCTGCCCGAGTACGCGGACGCGGTGCTGTCGGTCGGCGCGCTGCGCGGTGACGGGGAGTTCGGCGCCTGCTTCAGCAACCACGGCCCCTGGGTACGGGTCTACGCCCCCGGCGAGCGCCTCACCAGTGCCCTCACCGGATTCGGCAGCCCCGTCCCGTACGTGTACCAGCACTCCACCTACGACGCCTGCCGCTACGGCTTCACCTACGCCTGCACCTGCCAGTCGCCGCGCCACACCGGGGTGTTGAGCGAGGAGCGGGCGACCGGCACGGGCAAGCCCGACCAGGTCATGTTCGAAGGACTGGCCTCCTGGAGCGGCACCTCCTTCGCGACGCCCGTCGTCGCCGGACTCGTCGCCGCGCACATGACGGCCCACGGCCTGACCGACCCGCGCGCCGCCGCCCGTGAACTGCTCGCCGCGCACGCCGAATCGGCCGAGGTGCGCGGAGCCCACGTGCCGGCGCTGCTGCCGGCCACCTGGACACCGGTGCCCGTCGGGCAGCCGGCCGTGCCGGCGTGAGGGCGTCATGAGGTCCGGGTCCGGCCCCGTCACGGCGTACGATGACGTGCCGTACACGAGGGGTGGGACCGTGGACCGTAGTGAAGTCGGCGCGCTCGTCCGGTCCGCCGTCGACGGTGACACGGCGGCCTGGAAGGCGATCGTGGAAGGGCTGAGCCCGCTGGTGTGGTCCGTCGTGCGCGCGCACCGGCTCTCCGACGCCGACGGGCACGAGGTGTACCAGACCGTGTGGTTCCGGTTCGCCCAGCACCTCGGGCGGATCCGCGAACCCGACAAGGCGGGTTCCTGGCTGGCGAGCACCACGCGCAACGAGTGCCTGAAAGTGATCAAGAGTCTGCGCCGGCTCACCCCGACGGACGATCCCCAGCTGCTCGACCGGGTCAGCGAGGACCGTACGCCGGAACAGTCGGTGCTGGACTCGGAGGAGGCGGCCGCGCAGAGCGAGCGCGTCCGCCACCTCTGGCAGGAGTTCGAGGCGCTCGGCGAGCGCTGCCGGCAGTTGCTGCGGGTGCTGATCTCCTCGCCGCCGCCCAGCTACCAGGAGGTCTCGGCCGGCCTGGGCATCGCCGTGGGCAGCATCGGACCGATGCGCCAGCGATGCCTGCGCCGCCTGCGGGCCCGACTCGACGCACGGGGAGCCTTGTGAGCCACATGGACGACAACGCCTTCGACGACAACGCCTTCGACGGCACCCGCCACGACGCGCAGTCCGACCGGCAGTCCGACCACACGGGGCTGGAGGCGGAACTCCGCGAGGCCGCCGCGATCCTCGACCCGGTACCGGCCGAACTGCGCCTGCTCGCCGTCGAGGCCTACGCGCTGCACGACATCGACGCGAAGATCGCCGAGCTGACCTTCGACTCACTGGTCGACGCCATCCCGGTCAGGGGAGCGATGGACGTCCCGCGGATGCTCACCTTCCACACCGGCGGGCTGACCGTCGACGTCGAGGTGACCTCCCGCGGCATCATGGGCCAGCTGCTGCCCCCGCAGTCCGCCTCCGTCGAGGTCCTCGACGGCCCCCGCGCCGGAGCGGCCCTGACCGCCGACGACATGGGCCGCTTCACCAGCGAGGCCCGGCCCGTCGGCCCGTTCGCCCTGCGCCTGCGCGCGGGCGGCGAGGTGGTGGTCACCGAGTGGATGCGCGCCTGACACCGTCCGCCACGTGACGTCGGCCGTCCCGGCGGGCGGGGCGGGGACCGGCCGTCTCCGGAGTGGAGGCGACCCTCCCGCGACAGGTCCCACGCGCCCGCCGGGACCCCGCGCCCCTCAACCGGAGACCGCGTCGACCGGTTCCGCCAGTGCGGCGGCGAGCCGGGTCAGCCCCGGACCCGCCGGACCGCCCGGCGTGCCCCTCCACTCCGACACCTGCCTCCGCCCCGACACCTGCCCCCGCCCCGACACCTGCCCCCGCCCCGCCCCGACCCGTGACCGCGCCCGGACGCGCCTCCGCCCCGGCCGGGCGGTGCGCCGGTCGGGGCGGAGGTTCGGCGGACGGGCGTCAGCTCAGGGAGGCGAGCAGCTCGTTCCAGGTGGCCGACGGGCGCATGACCGCCGCAGCCTTCGCCGGGTCGGGCTGGTAGTAGCCGCCGATGTCGACCGGCTCGCCCTGGACGGCGTTCAGCTCCTCGACGATCTTCTGCTCGTTCGCCGCGAGGGTCTCGGCGAGCGAGGCGAAGGCCTTCGCGAGGTCGGCGTCGTCGGTCTGCTGCGCCAGCTCCTGCGCCCAGTACAGGGACAGGTAGAAGTGGCTGCCGCGGTTGTCGATGCCGCCGACGCGACGGGTCGGGGACTTGTCCTCGTTGAGGAAGGTCGCCGTGGCGCGGTCGAGGGCGTCGGCGAGGACCTTCGCGCGGGAGTTGCCGGTGAAGTCGGCGTACTGCTCCAGCGACGGGACCAGCGCGAAGAACTCACCGAGGGAGTCCCAGCGCAGGTAGTTCTCCTTGACCAGCTGCTGGACGTGCTTCGGCGCGCTGCCGCCGGCGCCCGTCTCGAACAGGCCGCCGCCCGCCATCAGCGGGACCACCGACAGCATCTTGGCGCTGGTGCCCAGCTCCAGGATCGGGAACAGGTCGGTGAGGTAGTCGCGCAGGACGTTGCCCGTGACCGAGATCGTGTCCTCGCCGCGCCGGATGCGCTCCACCGACAGCTTGGTGGCCTCGACCGGGTCGAGGATCCGGATGTCCAGGCCCTCGGTGTCGTGCTCCGCCAGGTACGCCCGGACCTTGGCGATGAGCTGCGCGTCGTGGGCGCGGGTCTCGTCCAGCCAGAACACGGCCGGGGCGCCGGTGGCGCGGGCACGGGTGACGGCCAGCTTGACCCAGTCGCGGATCGGGGCGTCCTTGGTCTGGCAGGCGCGGAAGATGTCGCCCTCGGCGACCGGCTGCTCCAGGACGACGTTGCCGGCCCGGTCGACCAGGCGGACCGTGCCGGCGGTCTTGACCTCGAAGGTCTTGTCGTGGGAGCCGTACTCCTCGGCCTTCTGCGCCATGAGGCCGACGTTCGGGACCGAGCCCATGGTCGACGGGTCGAAGGCGCCGTGGGCGCGGCAGTCCTCGATGACGGCCTGGTAGACACCCGAGTAGGAGGAGTCCGGCAGCACCGCGAGGGTGTCGGCCTCCTCGCCGTCCGGGCCCCACATGTGGCCGGAGGTGCGGATCATGGCCGGCATCGAGGCGTCGACGATGACGTCGGACGGCACGTGCAGGTTGGTGATGCCCTTGTCGGAGTCGACCATCGCCAGGGCGGGGCCCTCGGCCAGCTCGGCCTCGAAGGAGGCCTTGATCGCGTCGCCCTCGGGCAGGGCCTCCAGGCCCTTGAGGATGCCGCCGAGACCGTCGTTCGGGGTCAGGCCGGCGGCGGCCAGGGTCGCGCCGTACCGCTCGAAGGTCTTCGGGAAGAAGGCGCGCACCACGTGACCGAAGATGATCGGGTCGGAGACCTTCATCATCGTGGCCTTGAGGTGCACCGAGAACAGCACGTCGTCGGCCTTGGCGCGGGCGATCTGAGCGGTCAGGAACTCGCGCAGCGCGGCCACGTGCAGGACGGAGGCGTCGACGACCTCGCCCTCCAGGACCGGTACGGACTCGCGCAGAACGGTGGTGGTGCCGTCCTCGCCGACCAGCTCGATGCGCAGCGCGCCGGCCTCGGAGATCACGGCGGACTTCTCGGTGGAGCGGAAGTCGTTCTCACCCATGGTCGCGACGGCGGTCTTGGACTCCGCCGACCAGGCGCCCATGCGGTGCGGGTGGGTCTTGGCGTAGTTCTTGACCGACGCGGGGGCGCGGCGGTCGGAGTTGCCCTCGCGCAGGACCGGGTTCACGGCTGAGCCCTTGACCTTGTCGTAGCGGGCCTGGACGTCCCGCTCCTCGTCGGTCTGCGGGTCGTCGGGGTAGGCCGGCAGCGCGTAGCCCTGCGCCTGGAGCTCGGCGATCGCGGCCTTGAGCTGCGGGATCGACGCCGAGATGTTCGGCAGCTTGATGATGTTCGCCTCGGGCGTCTTCGCCAGCTCGCCCAGTTCGTGCAGGGCGTCCGGGACGCGCTGGTCCTCGGTCAGGTACTCCGGGAACACGGCGATGATGCGCCCGGCCAGCGAGATGTCCCGCGTCTCCACGGAGACACCGGCCTGCGAGGCGTACGCCTGGACCACCGGCAGGAAGGAATATGTCGCCAGGGCCGGGGCCTCGTCAGTGTGCGTATAGATGATGGTCGAGTCAGTCACCGGTGCTCCGCTCCACGTCTGCAACATTGCTCGACATCAAGATATCTCGTGACCGACCCGGACTCGACAGGACCCCACGGCGGCCGGTCCTTTCCGGACCGGCCGCCGCATCCCGAGCCGTCCGCATCCCGAGCCGTCCGGACCCCGGGGCCCGAAGCCGTACCGGTGCGTCCGGGCCGTCCCGGACGGCCGGCGGGATCAGTCGTGCAGGGCCGCGGGCGGCACCAGGTCCTCGCCCGCGCGCTGCTGCGGGATGACCACCGCGCCCTGCTGGAGCGCCACGGTGCGGGCGGGCGCCGGGATGCGGATGCCCTCGGCGCGGTAGCGGCGGTGCAGGCGCTTGATGAACTCGTGCTTGATCCGGAACTGGTCGCTGAACTCGCCGACGCCGAGGATCACCGTGAAACCGATCCGGGAGTCGCCGAAGGTGTGGAAGCGGACCAGCGGCTCGTGGTCGGGCACGGCGCCGGTGATCTCGGTCATCACCTCGGTGACCACCTCGCAGGTGACCCGCTCGACGTGCTCCAGGTCGCTGTCGTAGGCGACCCCCACCTGCACCAGGATGGTCAGCTGCTGCTCGGGGCGCATGAAGTTGGTCATGTTCGACTTGGCGAGCTGCCCGTTGGGGATGACGACCAGGTTGTTGGAGAGGGCGCGCACGGTCGTCTGCCGCCAGTTGATGTCCTCGACGTAGCCCTCCTCGCCGCTGCTGAGCCGGATGTAGTCGCCGCGCTGCACGGTCTTGGAGGCGAGGATGTGGATGCCCGCGAAGAGGTTCGCGAGGGTGTCCTGGAGGGCCAGCGCGACGGCCAGACCGCCGACGCCGAGGGCGGTCAGCATCGGCGCTATCGAGATGCCGAGGCTCTGGAGCGCGACCAGGAAGCCGAGCGCCAGGACCAGCACCCGCGTGATGTTCACGAAGATGGTGGCGGATCCGGCCACCCCGGAGCGGGCGTGGGTGACGCTCTGCACCAGCCCGGCTATCACCCGGGCCGCCGACACCGTCACCGCGAAGATCAGCAGGACGGTCAGGCTCTGGTTGACGGTGTGCTGGACGGGCCTGGTCAGCGGCAGTACGGCCGCCGCGGCCGCCCCGCCGCCCACCAGCGCCGCCCACGGCACGACCGTGCGCAGCGCGTCCACGACGACGTCGTCGCCGCTCCACTTGGTGCGCTTGGCGTGCTTGGCCAGCCAGCGCAGCAGCGTCCGCGACGCGAACGCCACCAACAGGCCCGCGGCGAGGGCTATTCCGGCGAGGACGGCGTCGTCGAGGGTCAGCGCGCGGTTCACCGGTCGCCTCCGGAGGGACGGTCCGCGGCGAAGGGGGGCGCCGACGGCCGGATGTGATGTGTCGTCACTTGGGTCACCTGCTCGGTTCCGGGAAGTGCGAAGTGCGGTCGCGCCCGTCCCGTGCACGGACGCGACCGCTCATCCTGCCGTATGCGCGACGGCGGTTCGTACCCGGTGACCGGCTCAGACGATGCCTTCGGCCAGCTCCGCCCGCTCCCGGTCCGAACCGTACGCCGCCGCCGTGGGCGTGCCGTAGGAACGGCGGGCCACGAACCACCACACCGTGGCGAGGGCCAGCACGACGACGAGGGCGAGGGACGCGTAGTTCATGGTGTCCGCCGTCACCGGTGAGGACTGCGGCAGGCAGAACAGCACGGTCACACAGGCCACCCACACCACGGCGATCCAGCCGATCGGCCTGCTCCAGCGGCCCAGGTTCCAGGGGCCCGGCCGGAAACGGTCCCCGGCGCGCAGCCGCAGCAGGACGGGAATGGCGTACGCGGGCGTGATGCCGATGACGTTGATCGCGGTGACCGCGCCGTAGGCGGTCGCGGAGTACAGCGACGGCAGGGCCAGGACGCAGGCGACGGCGACCGACAGCCACACCGCGGCGACCGGGGTCTGGGTGCGGGCGCTGACCTTGCGCCACAGGTGCGAGCCCGGCAGGGCGCCGTCCCGGCTGAACGCGAACACCATCCGGCTGGCCGCGGCGACCTCGGCGTTGCCGCAGAACAGCTGGGCGACGATCACGACGAGCAGCAGCGCGCTCGCCCCGCCCGTGCCGAGCCCGTCCAGGAGGATCTGCGCGGGCGGCACGCCGGTCGCGGTGGCGCGCGTGGCGTCGTAGTCCTGGATGGCGAAGGTGAGGCCCGCCAGGAGGGCGAACCCCGCCGCCCAGGACACCCAGATCGAGCGGACGATGCCGCGCGCCGCGGACACCGACGCGTTGGCGGTCTCCTCCGACAGGTGCGCCGAGGCGTCGTAGCCGGAGAACGTGTACTGGGCCAGCAGCAGGCCGATCGCCGCCACGTACACCGGGTTCTCCCAGCCGGTGTCGTTGACGAACTCGCCGAAGACGAAGGACGGGGAGCGGTGGTGGTCGGGGACGACGGCCAGCGCGCCCACGATGAGCGCCACTCCGGCCAGGTGCCACCATACGGAGACCGAGTTCAGGACGCTGACCAGGCGGACCCCGAACAGGTTCAGCACGGCGTGCAGCAGCAGGATCGCCATGAAGATCAGCATCGTCTTCCCCGGCGTCGGCTCGAAGCCCCACCGGAGGTTGGCGAACGCCCCCGCGAACAGGGCGGCGCCGTAGTCGATGCCGGCGATCGCGCCGAGCAGCCCGAGCAGGTTCAGCCAGCCCGTGTACCAGCCCCAGCGGCGCCCGCCGAGCCGGTCCGCCATGTAGTACAGGGCGCCCGACGTCGGATACGCGCTGGTGACCTCGGCCAGCGCGAGCCCCACGCAGAGCACGAACAGCCCCACCCCGGCCCAGCCCCACAGCATCACCGCGGGACCGCCCGCGCCCATGCCGAAGCCGTACAGGGTCATGCAGCCGGAGAGGATCGAGATGACGGAGAAGCTGATCGCGAAGTTGCCGAAGCCGCCCATGCGGCGGGCCAGCACGGGGCGGTAGCCCAGTTCGCGTAACCGCTGCTCCTCGTCGGGCCGCGGGACGGGGGTGGCGAGCGGTGGTTCGGTAGTGCCGGACATGCCAAATCCTCCGAAGAGTGGTCGGGCGAGTGTGTGATGACGGACCGTCAGTCGGGCACGGGCCGCGCGGCCGGTTGGCTGCGGGTGCGGGCCTGGAGGAACACCTGCACGGCCTGGCCGTGATCGCCGGGCACCGCGGTGCGGTACGCCCAGGGCAGGGGCGTGCAGTAGGGGCCGATCGCGTCGAACACCCGTGCCGCGTCGGCGAACCGGTGCGCGCCCCACAGCGCGTGGGCGAGATGGTTCAGATCGAGCGGGGAGCGCTCGGCGGCGGCGCTGTGCGCGAACCACGCGGTGTGCGCGTGCAGCGCCTCACGGGCGGCGTCGTCGGCCACCCAGTGCAGATCGAGGGCGGCCTCCCGCCCGCCGCCGCGCCGGTAGCGCTCGACCCGCACGTACAGCGGCAGGACGTGCAGCGCCGAACCCGGCGGGGCGTTCTGGGCGGCCAGTTGGGCGAATCCGGCCGCCTCCGCCAACCGCCCGGACGCCGCACGCGCGTAGAGGAACTGGAGCATGCGGTGGTGGGCCTCGCGGTTGTGCGGGTCGCGCTCGACGGCCGCCTCCAACAGCCCCCACGGGCCGGGCGGCAGGGTCGGGTCCGGCGGCGGCGCCCGGTGCTCCTCCCACGACTGCTCACGGTCCAGCTGGGCCAGGGCCAGCAGGCACACCCACGGCACCGGGTCGGCCGGCGCGGCGCGGGCGGCGCTCTGGCTCACGTCCCAGGCCTCGATCCACAGTTCGTGCGTACGGCGGTGCCGCTCGCGGTGCGCGCGCAGTGCCCGCTCGACGGCGACCCGCGCCGCCATCACGGCGGCCGGCACACTGTCCGGCTCCTCGGCGAGCCAGGCCCGGACCACATCGGTCCCGGCCGCCCCCGCGGCGAGCACCTGGGTGCGCTGCGTCCACTGCCACCACCGCGTCGTGCGCTCCAGCAGGGTCCGCATCGACAGCCAGCGGCCGGTGCGCACCTCCTGCAGGGCCGCCCGCAGTTCGCCGTCGTGGCCCGCGGGGTCGTAGGCGGGGCGTGCTCCGTCTCTGGCCATCAGCCGCTCGCCCCCGGTCGGGGATGGGCCGGGACGGCAGGGTGGAGTAACAACAGCCCTCCTCGGGGCGGCAGATGAGGAGATCGCCTGGGTCGGCGGTCACTATAGGGCCCGGCCCGCACCCCTCACACCCGTTTCCGGATCGATCCGACCATGCTTGGCGATACTGCAACTGAGCGGTGATCAGGCGGCGTTGGAGTGGCCGGATGGATGCAGGTGGGGACGGCCGGCGCCGCTTGACTGGGCGGGTCGCCCGGAGGCAGGCTGAGGCCGCCGATCACCGAGGAAGGGGCGTGATGACGGGTCCGGTACTCGCCGTCGACCAGGGCACGTCCGGCACCAAGGCCCTGGTCGTCTGCCCCGAACGCGGCGTCCTGGGAACCGGGTTCGCGGCCGTACGCCCCCGCCACCTGCCCGGCGGCCTCGTCGTGGTCGACCCGGCCGAGCTGTACGCCTCGGTGCTCGACGCCGGCCGGTGCGCGCTGGCCGAGGCCGGTGAGCCCGTCATGGCGTTCGGCCTCGCCAACCAGGGCGAGACCGTCCTCGCCTGGGACCCGGCGACAGGCCGCCCGCTCACCGAAGCCCTCGTCTGGCAGGACCGCCGCGCGGCCGCGCTGTGCGCTGAACTCGCCCCGCACGCAGAAGAGTTACGGCAACTGACCGGTCTGCCCGTCGACCCGTACTTCGCCGCCCCCAAGATGGCCTGGATCCGCCGTCACCTGACCGCCCGGGGAGTCGTCACCACCAGCGACGCCTGGCTCACGCACCGCCTCACCGGCGCCTTCGTCACCGACGCGGCGACCGCCGGCCGCACCCAGCTCCTCGACCTCGACCGGGTCACCTGGTCCCCCCGCGCCCTCGGCCTGTACGGGCTGGACGGGGAGCGGCTCCCGGAGATCGTCGACAACGCCCAACACGTCGGAACGACAAGCGAGTTCGGGTACGACATCCCGCTCACCGGCCTCGTCGTCGACCAGCAGGCCGCCCTCCTCGCCCAGCGCGTCACCGCACCCGGCACCGCCAAGTGCACCTACGGCACCGGGGCGTTCCTCCTCGCCCCGACCGGCGGCACCCCGCGACGGAGCACCTCGGGCCTGGTCAGCTGCGTCGCCTGGCGGCTCGCCGGACGCGCCGACCACTGCCTCGACGGCCAGGTGTACACCGCCGCCTCCGCCGTGCGCTGGCTCACCGACCTCGGCGTCATCGCGGGCGCCGCCGACCTCGACACCGTCGGCGCGGCCGTACCCGACAGCGGCGGCGTCACCTTCGTCCCGGCCCTCGCCGGCCTCGCCGCCCCCTGGTGGCGCGGCGACCTGCGCGGCTCCCTGACCGGACTCGGCCTGGACACCGCCCCCGGACACCTGGTGCGCGCCCTGTGCGAGGGCCTGGCCGCCCAGGTCGTCGAGCTGGCCGAGGCCGCGGCGGCCGACCTCGGCACCCCCCTGACCCTGCTGCGCGTCGACGGCGGCCTGACCCGTTCCGCCCTGCTCATGCAGACCCAGGCCGACCTGCTGCAACGCCCGGTCGAGGTGTCCGCCCTGCCCGACGCGACCGCCCTCGGCGTGGGCGCCCTGGCCCGCCTCGGGGCCGCCGACGGCACGACCCTCGCCGAAGCGCTCCCCGGGACCGAGCCGTCGGCGGTGTACGAGCCCCGCGTCACGCCCGACGAGGCGGCGGACCGCCTGGGCCGCTTCCGCGCCGCGGTGACGGCCCTGCTGGACGGTGCCCCGGCATGACGGTGACCGCCGAAGGACCGCTGCCCACGGACCCGTACGACGTCGTGATCGTCGGTGCCGGCGTCGTCGGCTGCGCCATCGCCCGCGAACTGGCCCGCCGGCCCCGCCTGAAGGTCGCGCTCGTCGAGGCCCAGGACGACATCGGGCAGGGCACCTCCAAGGCCAACACCGCGATCCTGCACACCGGTTTCGACGCGGCGCCCGGCTCCCTCGAGGCACGGCTCGTCCGCGAGGGCGCGCGCCTGCTCACCGCGTACGCCGCCGAGTCCGGCATCCCCGTCGACCCGGTCGGCGCGCTCCTGGTGGCCTGGGACGACGAACAGCTCGCCGCCCTGCCCCGCCTCGCCGAGAAGGCCGAACGCAACGAGTACCGCGACGCCCGCCTCCTCGGACCGGCCGAACTCCACGCACGCGAACCCCACCTGGGACCCGGCGCGCTCGGGGCCCTGCACGTGCCCGGCGAGAGCGTCGTCTGCCCGTGGACCACCCCGCTGGCGTACGCCACCCAGGCGGTCCGGCACGGCGTGGACCTCCATCTCAACTCACCGGTGACGCAGGTGAGCCGACAGGACGGCGTCCACGCACTCGGCACCGGCCGGGGCACCCTGCGCGCCCGCCGCCTCGTCAACGCGGCCGGGCTGCACGCCGACACGCTGGACGCCCTCCTCGGCCACGGCGACTTCACCGTCACCCCGCGCCGCGGCCAGCTCATCGTCTTCGACACCCTCGCCCGCGGCCTCGTCCGCCACATCCTGCTGCCCGTCCCCACCGCCCTCGGCAAAGGCGTGCTCGTCGCCCCCACCGTGTACGGCAACGTCCTGCTCGGCCCCACCGCCGAGGACCTCGACGACAAGCGGGCCACCGGATCCACCGCCGAGGGCCTCGCCGCCCTGCGCGCCCGGGGCGCCCGCATCCTGCCCGCCCTCCTCGACGAGGAGGTCACCGCCGTCTACGCCGGCCTGCGCGCCGCCACCGAGCACGAGGACTACCGCATCACCGCCCACCCCGACGCCGGACACGTCACCGTCGGCGGCATCCGCTCCACCGGCCTCACCGCGTCCCTCGCCATCGCCGCCCACGTCACCGCCCTGCTGGCCGACGAGACCGGCCTCGACCTGGGCCCCGCCCGGCCCCTGGAGCCGGTGCGCATGCGCGACCCGCGCCCCGCCGCCGACCGCATCGCCGCGGACCCGGAGTACGGCACCCTCGTCTGCCACTGCGAGCACGTCTCCCGCGGCGACATCCGCGACGCCCTCGCCGGCCCGATCCCGCCCCGCACCCCCGAGGGCCTGCGCCGCCGCACCCGCGCCCGCGCGGGCCGCTGCCAGGGCACGCACTGCGGCCCCGAGGTCCGCGCCCTCCTGGCGCAGGCGACGGCCGCGCCGGCCCCGCCGGTGAAGGCGAGGCCGCCCCGGCCGGGGGAGGCGAGGCCGGCATGACGGCCGCACGCGAGGTGGACGTCCTGATCGTCGGCGCGGGCCCCGCCGGACTCGCGGCCGCCGCCCGCCTCGCCGCGGCGGGAGCCGGCCGCGTCGAGGTCCTGGACCGCGAACGGCAGCCCGGCGGCACACCCCGCCACTGCGCACACGGCGGCTACGGCACCCTCCTGCACCCCCTGACCGGCCCGGCGTACGCCCGCCTGCTGGTCACCGCCGCCGGGCGGGCCGGCGCCACCGTCCGCCCCGGCGTCACCGCCCTCGACTGGGCCGGCCCGCTGTCCCTGCACACCGTGAGCCCCGACGGTCCCGAGACGCTCACCGCACGCGCGGTCGTCCTCGCCACCGGCGCCCACGAACGCCCGCGCGCCGCCCGCCTGGTGCCCGGCACCCGCCCGGCCGGCGTCCACACCACGGGCGAACTCCAGCGCGCCGTCCACCTCCACGGGCAGCACATCGGGACCCGGGCCGTGGTCGTCGGCGCCGAGGACGTCTCCTACGCGGCGGCCGACACCGTACGGGCCGCGGGCGCCACCGTGGTGGCGATGCTCACCGAGCACGCCCGCCCGCAGACCGCCGCGGCCCGCGCCGCCGACGCCCGCCTGCGCCACGGAGTACCCCTCCTCACGCACACCACCGTCGCCGAACTCCTGGGCCACGGCCGCCTGTCGGGCGTCCGCGTCCGGCACCGCGACGGCCGGACGGCCGTACTGCCCTGCGACACCGTCGTGTTCACCGGCGACTTCGTCCCCGACCACGAACTGGCCCGCCGCGCGGGCCTGTCGCTCGACCCCGGCACCCGCGGCCCCGCCGTCGACGGCACCCTGCACACCTCGCGACCGGGCGTCTTCGCCGCCGGCAGCCTGCTGCACCCCGCGGAGAGCGCGGCGACCGCGGCCCGCGACGGCGTCCACGCGGCGGGCGCCGTCCTGGACCACCTCACCGGTGCCGGCAGCCGCACCGAACGCCGGACGGCCGGCACCGGACGCCCGCCCGCCGTCCCCCTGACCGTGGCCCCGCCCCTGCGCTGGATCGCCCCGAACCGCGTCACCCCGGCCGACCGGCTCCCGTACGTCCTGCGCACGGCGACGGAACTCACCCGCCCGGTCCTGCACGTCACCCAGAACGGCCGGGTCCTGCACCGCGAGCGGCTGCGCACCGCACTGCCGAACCGCACCCTGCGCCTGCCCGCCGACTGGACCCACCGGGTCGACCCCGACGCCGGTCCGGTCCGGGTGACGGTCTCCCCGCCCGGTGTTTCCCTGCCCGGCGTTTCCCCGCCGCCGGGTTGACCTCAACTCCGGTCGAGGTCCTACGGTCCCTCCATGAGCATGGAGACCACCGCCTGGACGCAGCTGTACAGCGTCATGCACGCCCGGCACGAACGCCGCCCCTTCAACCGCGTCACCCTGCGCCGCATCGGCGCCTTCGCCCGCCCGCACCGCCGCCGTATCGCCGCCTTCGTCCTCATCGGGGTGGTGACCGCCCTGTTCGCCGTGGCCACGCCCGTCCTCGCGGGCCGCGTCGTGAACACGATCGTGTCGCACGGCGAGGCCGCGACCGTCGTCCGGCTGGCGCTGCTCATCGCGCTGATCGCCGTGCTGGAGGCGGCGTTCGGCATCCTGGGCCGCAGACTCTCCGCGGCCTTGGGGGAGGGGCTCATCCTCGACCTGCGCACCACGGTCTTCGACCACGTGCAGCGGATGCCGGTCGCCTTCTTCACCCGCACCCGCACCGGCGCGCTCGTCTCCCGCCTCAACAACGACGTCATCGGCGCCCAGCGCGCCTTCAGCAACACGCTGTCCGGAGTGGTCAGCAACCTGGTCACCCTGGTCCTCACCCTCGCCGTCATGCTCACCCTGTCCTGGCAGGTCACCCTGCTCGCCCTCGCCCTGCTGCCGGTCTTCGTGGTGCCGGCCCGCCGCATGGGCCGCCGGATGGCCGAGATGCAGCGCGAGGCGGCCGCACTGAACGCGGTGATGGGCACCCGCATGACGGAACGCTTCTCCGCGCCCGGCGCCACCCTCGTGAAACTCTTCGGCCGCCCCGAGCAGGAGTCCGCCGAGTTCGCCGAGCGCGCCGCCCGGGTCCGCGACATCGGCGTCCGCACGGCCACCGCCCAGTCGGTGTTCATCACCGCCCTCACCCTGGTGTCGGCCCTGGCCCTCGCCCTCGTCTACGGCCTCGGCGGCCGGCTCGCGCTGGACGGCACCCTCGACCCCGGCGCCGTCGTCGCCCTCGCCCTGCTGCTGACCCGCCTGTACGCCCCCCTCACCGCGCTCGCCGGGGCCCGCGTCGAGGTGATGAGCGCGCTGGTCAGCTTCGAGCGCGTCTTCGAGGTGCTCGACCTGAAGCCGCTCATCGAGGAGAAGCCCGACGCCCGCGAGGTGCCCGAGGGCCCGGTCGCCGTCGAGTTCGACGACGTCCGCTTCGGCTACCCCTCCGCCGACAAGGTCTCCCTCGCCTCCCTGGAGGAGGTCGCCGCCCTGGAGGAGGTCGCCGCCCTCGACACCCGCGACGGCGCCGAGGTCCTGCACGGCGTCTCCTTCCGCGCCGAACCCGGCCAGACCGTCGCCCTCGTCGGCTCCTCCGGCGCCGGGAAGTCGACGATCGCGCAACTGCTCCCGCGCCTGTACGACGTCGACGAGGGTGCCGTCCGCATCGGCGGGACCGATGTCCGCGACCTGAGCGCCCGTTCCCTGCGGGCGACGCTCGGCATGGTCACCCAGGACGGCCACCTCTTCCACGACACCGTCCGCGCCAACCTCCTCCTCGCCCGGCCCGAGGCCCCCGAGGACGACCTGTGGGACGCCCTGCGCCGCGCCCGCCTCGACGACCTGGTCCGCTCCCTGCCCGACGGCCTGGACACGGTCGTCGGCGAGCGCGGCTACCGCCTCTCCGGCGGCGAACGCCAGCGCATGACCATCGCCCGCCTGCTGCTGGCCCGCCAGCGGGTCGTCATCCTCGACGAGGCCACCGCCCACCTCGACAACACCTCCGAGGCGGCCGTCCAGGAGGCGCTCACCGAGGCCCTCCAGGGCCGTACCGCCGTCGTCATCGCCCACCGCCTGTCCACCGTGCGCTCCGCCGACCTGATCCTGGTCGTGGAGTCCGGCCGGATCGTGGAACGCGGCACGCACGAGGCCCTGCTGGCGGCGGACGGCCGGTACGCGCAGCTGTACCGCACCCAGTTCGAGAAGCCGGGGACGGCGACGGAGGCGACGGCGGTGGCGACGACGACGTGAGGCGGGCCCGCCGGTAGGGGGCGGTACCCGCCGGACGGGGCGCTCGGCGCGGTCGACCGGGGCGCGGCGGCGCCGGTCGGCCCTGCCACGCCGACGCCGTGCCCGGCCCGTCGGGGCCGGGAGGCCGGGTCCTCCGGCTCAGTCCTCCAGCCGGACCGGCATCAGGACCGAGAGGGAGCCCTCGTCGTCGGGCCGGCGGATCGTGATCGGCGCCGTGGGAGCGTCGACCTGCAGCACCAGCCGCTCCCGGGCCCCGGCGGTGAGCGCGTCCAGCAGGAACGCACGGTTGACGGCGACACGGTCCGGGCGCTCGTCACCGTCCGCGCAGACGGTCACGGTGCCGTCGTCCCCCACCCGGAGCACGCTGAGGTCCGGCGCACCGGTTCCCTCGGCGCAACGGACGGGGCCGGTCTCCAGCGCCGTACGGAAGGCGGCCACGTCCACGAGGGCGGCGCGCCCGCCCGCCGGGGGGAGGAGCCGGCGGTACTCGGGGAAGTCGTGGCCGAGGCACTGACCGGCCGCCTGCCGGTCCCCCGCCTCCAGCGTCACCCGGTCGCCGTCCACCGAGAGCCGCACCTGGCCGTCGTCGAGCAGTGCCCGCATCGCGTCCGCGAGCGGGGTGGGCACGACGACCTGCACACGGCTCCCCTCGTGGCCGGTGACGTCCGCCCGGGCGACGGCCAGGCGGTACCGGTCGGTCGCTACGACATGGAGCCGCCCCGCCTCGATGTCGAACAGGACACCGCCCAGCATCGGCAGCTCCGGGTCGGTGCTCGCGGCGAAACGGACGGCGTCCAGCGCGGCGGCCAACTCGATTGCCGCGACGGACAGTCGGGCGGCGGCGGTACGGAGCGAGGTCATGGGGTTCTCCCGGTGATCGAGGACTGCTCGGAGTGCGGAGAACTCGCCGCGGGCGTCGGACAGCCCCTGTTCGAGGCGCCGCAGATGCGCGTCGAGGAGTTCGCGTACGAGGCCGGTGTCCGCACCGGACCAGCCGGCCAGCACCAGCCGCACGTCGGCCAACGGCATCCCGGCCCGCCGCAGCCGCGCCAGCAGCCGGGCCTCGCCGAGCTGCTCGGGCCCGTACCACCGGTACCCGCTGACCGGATCCACCCGGGCCGGCACCAGCACCCCGGCCCGGTCGTAGAACCGCAGGGCACTCACCCCGAGCCCACTGTCGCGGGCCATCTCCCCGATACTGCGCATCTCGCTCTCCACACCCGGGACTGTGCCCCCTCGACCAGGTCGAGGGTCAACCGGGCCCCGGCCGTTCCGATGGTGCTGCGCGAATGCCGAAAAGGGGTCCGGCTTCTGGATCGTTCAGGTACACGTCGCCCCTTTGGGGCCTATTGTTAACGGCGTCAACAAAAACATGCATTGGACAGTCGTATCCGTCCGTGTACGGTTGCCGGTATGACGGAAACCCCTGCCCCCAAGGCCGGCCCGTTGGTCACCGGTTCGGAGATCGCCAGGCTCGCGGGCGTCACCCGCGCCGCCGTCTCGAACTGGCGGCGACGTTACGAGGACTTCCCCGCGCCGTCCGGCGGGGGTGTCAACAGTCCGCTGTTCGACCTGGCCGAGGTGCAGGCCTGGCTGGACCGGCAGCGCAAGGGACAGGACGTCTCGGTGGAGGTGCAGCTGTGGCAGGCGCTGCGCGGGGCCTACGGCGACGACCTGATCGGCGGCCTCGTGGATGTCGCCCGCCTGCTCGCCGGGGGAGAGACACCCGAACGGCTTCCGTCGGACGTCGTCCGGCTCGCGCGTGATCTGGCCGACAGCGGTGGCGTGGTGGAGGCGGTGAGCGCCCTCGTGGAGCGCTTCATCGACTCCGTGCGCCGGGCCGGATCGGACCAGATCACCTCGCCCCGCGTCGTCCGTGCCATAAGCCACTTCGCCGGTGAGGTGGCGCCTGACGCGACCCTCTTCGACCCGGCCTGCGGCATCGGCTCCCTCCTGCTCGCCGTGGGCCAGGAGCGAGGCCCCAGACGCTGCGGGCAGGAGTCCGAGGCCCGACGAGCTCTGTTCGCGCAGCTGAGGGCCGACCTCACCGGGCGCGTCGATGTCGGCATCGTCGCGGGGGACTCCCTGCGCGACGACCGGTGGACGGACCTCAAGGCCGACCTGGTCGTCTGCGACCCCCCGGTCGGTGAACCGGACTGGGGCCGCGAGGACCTGTTGCTCGACCCGCGCTGGGAGTTCGGCACCCCCTCGCGCGCCGAGGGCGAACTCGCCTGGCTGCAGCACGCCTACGCGCACACCGCGCCCGGCGGCCGGGTCCTCATGGTCCTGCCGGCCTCGGTCGCCTACCGCAAGGCGGGCCGTCGTATCCGCGCGGAGCTCGTACGACGGGGCGTTCTCACCCAGGTGACCGCCCTGCCGTCCGGTACGGCGGCCTCGCACGCGCTTCCGGTCCACCTCTGGCACCTGCGCCGCCCGCGGACCCCGGGGGACGCCGTCACCGCTGTCCGCATGGTCGATCTGACGGCGGTCGATCCGGACGGCTCACTGGAACCGGGCCCCGAAAAGGTGGCGGACGTTCCCCTCATCGATCTGCTCGACGACGTCGTCGACCTCACGCCCGGCCGCCATGTCGACGATCTCCGACGCGACTACGCGGCGGAGTACCGGACGTTGCGACAAGAGCTGACCGAACAGGTGCGGCTGCTGGCGGGGTTACTGCCGGCACTGATCGAGGGGGACGGCCCCAGCTCTTCGGACGGATCCACCGTGAGCGTCGCGGACCTCGCGCGCGCGGGGCTGGTCGAGTACGGCGATCCGGAACCGGTCTCGATCAGCGACCAGTTGGACACCGACTACCTGCAGGGCTTCCTGCGCAGCGCGGCCAACTCCCGGCGCTCCACCAGCGCCAGCGGAACGTTCCGCCTCGACGGCAAGGGCGCCCGCATCCCGCAGATGGACATCACCGAGCAACGGCGTTACGGTGCGGCCTTCCGCGCGCTCCAGGAGTTCGAGGAGCGCGCGCGGAGAGTGGTGGAGCTGAGCCGGGACGCGGCGACCCTGGCGAGGGACGGCCTCGGCAACGGCGCGCTCGCCCCGGAAAGGTGACGGAGGCGGTCAGACCGCCTGGCCCGTGAGCTGATGCGACCGGGGCACGAACGAGCTGGCCGACCCGCTCCAGGTCACCGCCAGAGCCTCCCGGGCGCGCGTGCACGCGACGAACAGCAGACACCGCTCCCGCAGCAGATCCGACTCGCGCTGCAGCGCGTCCACGGAGGCCGGGGTCACCTCGCGGGCGAACGGCACCGCGCTCGCCGTCACGCCCAGGACGGCGACGCAGCGGAACTCCAGCCCCTTCATGGCGTGCATGGTGGCCAGCCGCACCCCGTCCGTGCCGGGCCCCGGGTTGTCCCTGACCCGGACCACCGGGACCTTGGCCGCGGCCAGCTTGTCGTACGCCTTGTCGAGCAGCACGTTGAACCGCGCGCACACCCCGATCTCCGACGGCCGGATGCCCTGGGCGATCCAGCCCTCGACGCGCTCGACGAGTGCGGCGACCTCCGCCTGCTCGGAGCCGTACCCGTCCACGTGCGGCTTCCGCCCGTGCAGCAGGGAGCGGTAGCCGGCCAGGGTGTCACTGCCCTCGCCGCCCAGGTCGTCGACCGAGACCGGGCTGAGGATGCCCGTCGACCAGATCAGGATCTCCTCCGTCGAGCGGTAGTTGATCCGCAGACGGTGCGTCCGGCCGGCCACCGAGATGCCCAGGGAACCGAGCGACACCTTCGAGTCGTAGATGCGCTGGTGCGGGTCGCCCGTGATGAACAGGTCGTCGCCGCCGGGCGCCACCGCGCCGCGCAGGACACGCCACTGCGCGGGGTGCAGGTCCTGCGCCTCGTCGACCACGACGTGGTCGTGCGTGGGCCCCGACCCGGCCAGGAGGTCGGCCGCACGCGCGCACACCTTCAGGTGCGTGGTGGCCTTCTGGACCCGCAGCATCGACTCGAACAGCTCGACGCCCGACCACAGGTGATCGCGTCGCGCCGACGGCAGCGCGCTGCCGCGACCGCGCCGCAGGGCCGCGCGGTAGGCGTCGGCGGTGCGCAGGTCCTGGGCGAGGACGACGTGCCGGTACTCCTGGGCCAGGAACTGCTCCGTCCACGGCAGCCCCAGCTGCTTGACGACCCGCTGCCACAGCTGCCGCTCCTCCCGGTCGTTCACGGGGGAGGGGGACCTGCCGTCGATCCGGGTCACGACGCCGTGCGCGTAGGCGTTGACCGTGGTCACGTCGACGCGGCCGAGCAGCGCCTCGTCCCCGTCCAGCAGCAGCGACAGGTTCTCGCGCAGTGAGCCCGCCAGGGCGTTCGTGTAGGTGGTCAGCAGGACCCGGGTGTCGGGCGAGCGGGAGAGGAGGTGCTTGACGCGGTGCAGCGCCGCGACCGTCTTGCCCGTGCCGGGACCGCCGGTGATCTGGACCGGGCCGCCGTACGACATCCGGTAGGCGACACGGCGCTGCGAGGGGTGCAGGAACACCCGCCAGGCCGTGAACGGCTTCTCCAGGATGTCCGCCAGCTCTTCGGGACCGCTGACCAGGGTGATGCGGCTCGTGGTGTTGGCGATGGCGACGGCGAGGCTCTCGTCGGGATCAGGGCCCGCGTCGGCCGGGCGGCGGACGGCGACCACGTCCCGGTACACCTCGTCGGGTCCGAACCCTTCGGCGAGGTACTGGAGCACCTCGCACTGGTCCTCGGGCAGCAGTGTCTCGAACGCCTTGAGCTGCGCCTTGTCGACGATGGTCCGCACCGCGCGCAGCACCTGGTCGTCGATGCCCAGTTCGCGCAGCACGCCGTCCGAGTACCTCGCGAAGAGCAGGGAGCCGGCGGCGGCTGCTGCTTTCTCCAGCGCCGGAGTCAGCTGTTCGAGCGCGACCACGTTGCGGACTTCGAGCGCCCGCGTCGCGGAGTTCGTCGTGTACAGCCTCTTGGCCGCCCAGGTGTACGCGTCGTCGTGCCGTACGACGTTGACGAGCAGGAACACGTCACTGCCGTCGTCCGGGGCGAGGACGACGCCGCGCCAGAAGTCGTTGATGCGGATGGTCCGCATGCGGGTGTCCTGCGCGTTCTGCACGGACTCGAGGTGGAGCCCTTTGTCCGCGTGCAGTTCGGGCACGGAGAGCAGCTGGAACTTCTGCATCGCCTTGCGCACGCCGGCCTTGACGGGCTTCTCCAGGGAGTCGTAGCTCTCCCAGAAACTGTTGGCGAACGCGAGCTGCGGCACGAGGTGAACTCCCCACCCTGAATGGACACTCCGCAGTCGATCATACGCGCGGGGTGTTCACCAGCCGCCGGGCCAGTTCCTCGACCTCCGCGAGCAGTCCGACGGGCTCCTGGTCCAGGTCGAGGGCGTGCTGGTGGATGACGATGCCCGCGTGACGCACCCGGTGGGCGGCGTGCGGGGCATTGCCCTTCGCGTACACGAGGTGGCCCTCGCGCAGGTCGAGGGCCGTGCAGTACGCCAGCATCTGGTAGAGGTCGGCGTCCGGGTAGCCGCTCCGTTTCTCCGCCTTGTACTTGGCGTCCGCGACCGCGCACGGGATGCCGTCCGGCCCGTACAGCACGAAGTCGGGTCTCATGCGGATCGCGGCGGCCTCGTCGAGGTGGTGGGAGTCCTGGAGGCGGCTGGTGTGCCCCGACCCCATGGTCCGGAAGGCATCCCGCAGGGCGACCGTCACGAAGTCCTCGAAGAGCTTGTTCATGTCGAACAGGAACCCGTCGATGCGCAGCCCGCCGGGAGCGTGCTCGGCGGAGACGCCGTCCAGGACCGCGCGGGCGAGGTGCAGGGCGTGGTGGTACCGGGCGTTGAGGCGGGTGGGCAGCCAGTCGGGGATCGGCTGCCCGCGCACGATCGTGGTCACGTCGGCCAGCCGGGCGCGCTGGTGCAACAGTCTGCGGCGTACGTCGCGCGGCACACCGGGCAGCCGGAGGAGACGTTCGACGGCCGCACGCAGGATGCGGTTCTCCGCGATGTCCGTGCTGAACTCGTCGTACGCGACCTCCACCGGCAGTGTCGCCCCGAAGCGGCGCCGGATCTGTTCCGCCTCCCTGATCCGGCCGCGGACGACGAGCGCGGATTCCTCGGTCGCCCGGTAACCCTGCAGCAGGCCCCGTCGCAGGGCCCGGTCCACCTGCCGCTCCACGGCGTGGGCGAGCGCCGGCAGCAGATCGCGGTGCTCGGCGACCTCGACCTCCCCGTCTCGCCAATTCCGTCGCGGGTCGAGCGTGTGGCCGAGCAGGAAGAACAGCCGGGCGATGGGCACCTTGGGTGTGACGCGCACGGTGACCGGGGCCCCGCCGTCCGGTGCGGTGACGGCCACGGCCCCGATCTTGCTCCCGGCCCGCAGGGACCAGAACCCGGGCGTGTACGGGTCGGGGACCGCATCCACGACGTCGGAAGCGGCGAGTGCCCGGCCGACGGCGTCCGGCAGGGCGAGACGGGTCGCCGGCGCGTGCTCGACGAGTTCCACGGACCGCACGGCGTCCACTGCGGACGTCACCCCAGGGACCTCAGCGACTCCCGCAGCGCGGCCAGCCCGTACCGCTTCTCGACGTCCACGCCCTCCCCGTAGTGGTGCTCCTCCAGCAAGGGCAGGATCTTCGTCCGCCAGGTCCGCTCCAGACCGCCCTCCCGGTAGACGCCCTTCTTCATCAGGTAGGAGGGCCCGATGCGGAAATCGGCCTCGTCGACCCGCGAGTTGAGCGCGTCGAGCAAGTCGGCGGGCTCCGCGTCCCTGCCCTCCCTGACCAGCCAGCGGCGTAGCAGGCCGCGCGTGGGTTCCGTACGCGGCGACAGCTCGACGAAGGCGAAGCGGCGGCGCATCGCCGCGTCCACGAGGGCGATGGAGCGGTCGGCGGTGTTCATCGTGCCGATGACGAACAGGTTCGGCGGCAGCGCGAAGTCGTCACCGGAGTAGGTGAGCCGCACCGACTTGTTGCGGTACTCCAGCAGGAAGTACAGCTCGCCGAAGACCTTCGCCAGGTTGGCCCGGTTGATCTCGTCGATGATGAGGAAGTGCGGGATGTGCCGGTTGCCCTCGCGGGAGGCCAGGTCGGCGAGTTCGCGCAGCGGGCCGGCGGTGAGCCGGAAGGCGACCTCTCTGGTCTGCGGGTCCTCCTGGGGCCGGAACCCCTCGAAGAAGTCCTCGTAGGCGTACGACGGGTGGAACTGCACGAGCTTGACCTGCTCGGGCCCGCCGCCGAGGAACTCGGCGAGCTTGAGCGCCAGGTAGGTCTTGCCGGTGCCGGGCGGCCCGTACAGCACCAGCTGACGGTCGTCCCAGAGCAGATCACGCACCTCGCGCAGCCACTGGGCGTCGTGCACGAGCAGCTCGGCGGCCAGCTCGTCCGTGGGCTCGGGCAGCTCCAGTTCCCGACGGGCGGTGAGCGCCGGAATCTCCAGGCTGGGGTCCCGCTCCACGGCCTCCGCCTCCGCGACCAGTTCCTGGTCGGACCGGCCCAGTCCTTCGATGTGTGCCTGTACGGAGGTGAGGTCGACGACGTCGTGCTGGACGGACAGCTTCTGCTGGAGTTCCTCCGGCAGGTCGTCGTACGGATAGCCGGCCGCCTCCCACTCGACCGGTCGCCGCAGGTTGCTCCGCCCGTCGTCCGACGCGACCTGTTCGACCTCGCCCGCGACCTCCCCGGCGTACAGCCGACCGCCGGAGATGGTGCACACGGTGTCTCCGGGTTTCATACGGGAGAGGAAGGCGTGCAGGTCCTCGACGAGCTGCTGCTTCTGGCTGTAGGTGGCGGTGGACTCGTAGTCCTCCTGGACCAGGGTCCGTAGTTCGTCCTTGCTGACGCCCTGCCCGACTCCCTGCCTGAGACGGGAGGCGGCCAGCGTGACGCGGCCTTCGGGGAGCCACATCCTCTGGACCAGGTCCAGCCCGGTCACGTTCGACCCGCGTACCAGCCAGGGACGGTTCGGTCCGTGCCACACCGCCGCCATGAAGTCGGACAACGGCGCGCCGTCCGCCGTCCGCCATTCCCTCCACCCGTTGCGCGGGGCGCCGACCAGGAGGACGGCGGCGAACGAGGGCGAACCGACGACCACGTCCTCGGTCAGCTCCAGCCAGCCGGGCCACCGGGCCGAGGGCACGAGCACGCCCCGGGCCCTCAGCTCCTCCCGGTGCTTGAACGGGGCTTTGAAATGTGTGGAGAGTGACGGCGTCACATGATCCCGGGCCGGGGATCCGGCCCGGATCAGGAACCTCCGGCTTCCGTTGGTGCCCGTCTCGTCCAGCAGCGCACCGCGTGCCCGGCCGATGCCGTCGCCGTTGGGCAGACGCAGCTGAAACTCCGGATACGTCGCGGACTCGGCCACGGACATCACTCCCCACTCGGACACCGTCTGACGAGAACGATAGGTGCGGCCACCGACAGACCGCTCCCCACCAGGACGCGGGTACTGTCCGCGCGGATCGCCTCCCATGCCTGCCCCGGCGTCACCGCCCGGTCGCCATCCGTGAAACGACCGTACGGCGCACCTGGGCCCGAGGGGGTGTGATCCGCGAAGTCGACCCGCCTTGCGCGGTGCCGACACACGTGACGGTGGTGGTGGGCCTAACCGCCCACGGCCCATCGCACTCCCGCGACCACGCCCAGCAGCAGAGCCGGAAGTATCCACCACCACGAAATAGTCCTGCGCACCGAAGGCGCCAGCCACAGGGCCGCCGCGGTTCCGGCGGTCGCGAGGGTGACGACGCACGACAGGACGATTCCGGCGTACGCGTCGTCGTCCCAGGTGCCTGATGGAGTGATGGTCAGTGCCGTCCAGCAGAAGTACGCGGCGATGAGGGTGAGCAGGGTGAGCGGTACGGCGAGGACCGCACGGAGGCAGCCGCGGTCGTCGTCCACGGGAGATGGGCCGGTCATCAGCGCAGTGCGTTCCTTGCCTCGTCCAGATTGTTCGCGAACCCACGCCCGTAGGCCTGGGCGTCGTCGGTCTGCCAGTACGGCCCGCCGTTGTAACGCGCGGCGAGTTCCTGGTATCGGGCCGGTGTCATCTCCTCGGCCGGCACATCGGCGAACTCGCTCTCCGCCTTGAGCTGGGCCAGGTACTCCGAGGCGATGAACATGTTCTGCGCGGGGTCCTGCAGGGCTGTTTCCACCGTGCCGCGCTGCTGGTCGGTGAGGTGCTCGGGGTCATAACCGAGAACCTCGGCGCCACGTCGCACCTGGATGGCGATGGGGCCCATGGACGTGTTGTCGGGGTCACCGCCGAGGCGCCACGGCAGGCTCTCGGGAGCGATCGGGCTCAAGGGAGAGTCCGCCTGCTCGCGGATGGTGTCGGTCATGTCGTCCAGGATGCCGGGCTGTCCGCCGATCTCCTGCCACGCGATACCGGCGACCATGTCCGGCGGCAGCCCCGAATTCCGTGCCGCGGCCTTGATGATCTCCTTGTTCGCCGCGATCCAGTCGGCCCGCTCCTGTGCGTTGGACGGCGGGCTCCAGTAACTGTCGGTCGCGCCGGGAAGGTTGGCGATCTGGAGGCGGACGTCCCGCAGGGTCGGGGAGACGATGTCGTCGCCGGCGACGGGGTAGTAGTCCTGCTTGGGGCCGCTGCCGGGCAGCCGCGTCAGCGGGTTCGTGCTCGCCTCGGCCGCCTCGCGCCGCAGCTCCGAGATCGCCGAGACGATGTCGACGCGTTGGACGAAACCCATCCGGAAGTCCGGCAGCAGGTCGTAGGCCTGCTTGAGTTCGTGCACGCAGATCTCCCGCGCCTCGTGCTCCGTGGTCTTCGCCAGGTGGAAGTCCCCACCGGCGGCGTCGTGCAGCCGGTCCGCGTCGTCGCGGATGTCGTCGACGTCCATGGTCAGCTCGGCGAAGAAGTCCATGACACCGGTGGTGGCCCGCATGTCCTCCCACTGGCGCATCGGCTCCGCCTCCTGGGCCTCCCGGGTGATCGCCGTGCCCTTGGTGCGGATCAGTTCCGCGAGGGCCTGCTCGTTGGCCTTGCCGTTGGAGTAGTGGGCCTTGGCGACCTCCAGGGCGAACGCGTAGCCGCGCAGAGCGCCGGCGGCCTTGTCGTAGCCCTCCGCGAGCTGCGCGATCAGCTTGCGCCCCTCGGTGAGTCGGGCTTCGTAGTGCCGACTGCCCTCGCTCTTCCACTGCGTGTGCTTCTCGGCACGCTCGGCGGAGGGGTCGACCGATACGAGCATGTCGTGCAGGCGCTTGAACTCGTCCGCGTTCCGCTCCACGAGGGGCGGGTTGCAGTCCTCCAGGAACTCGACGTCCTTGCGGTGACTGATGCCGCTGCTCATCGCGCCTCCGGGGCGACGTACTGACCGTATTCCAGAACGGTGTCCAGGAAGTGCTGGGCAGTGTCGTCCTCGATCTTCACGAAGCCGCTGCCGGTCGTCCTGAGGCGGGTGGACAGCGCCGCGAACAGGGCGACCGCGTCCAGGTACTGGTCATCGGCGAATCCGGCGAACCGCGCCACCTGCTTGGCCACGTCCTCGGGCGTCCGGGGTTCCCGGGCCATGGTGGTCAGTTCGGCATCGGGCCGGCCCTCATGGAGGAAGCCCGCGATCTCGATCAACAGATTCGCGTTCCCGTTGATCGACTCCGCCTTGGCGACCAGGGAACCGGCAGCCGGGGCGACGGCCCCGCCGCCTCCGTCCGCCGGCAGCTGGTCGATCTGCATACCGGTCCGCTGACGCGCCAGGGCGTCGGCCTTCAACCGGGCCCATTCCTCTTCGAAAGACAACCTGTTCCCCCTCCAGCCCGTCACCTCGAACAACCAATCGGTCATGCACGCCGATGCGAACGCCCTTTCCGGGCGCTGGGCGAAGAGTTGAAGACGGTCCGGTGTGTCGACTCGTTCCTTCACGTTGACGACAGCGAGCAGAGGCTTCCCCGAGAGGAGGAGTCGCTGGAGTTCGGCGGACTCCTCGTCGCGAAGCGTGTCGGCGTAGTTCCATATCACCGCGTCGGCGGTGTCGCACGCGGCCCGCGCGCGTTGGGCGTCGAGGTCGTCGTCCTTCGCGGCGACGCCGGGCGTGTCGAGGTAGGTCACGGAGCCGATCTCGAACGCGGAGGTCTTCCGCGTGGTGCGGTGCGCCCCTCGCCCGATCCCGGTTCGGTCTGCATCGCGGGTCAGGGCTTTGCGGAGCGTCGTCTTGCCGGACTTGGTTCTTCCGGCGACGGCCACGAGCAGTCTGCCTCTCACCACGGGCATGGCCTGCACGGCATCGCGCAGTTCGCGTTCGAGCGCCCCGATGCGGCTGATGGCCCCGACGAGATCCTCGTTCTCGATTGCGTGCGCTGAGTACGACGTCCGCTGAAGACGTGCCTCGACCTCGGCCCGGAGGGTGGACTGGATATCGCGGTAGGCCGAGCGACTCGCGTCCACCGCACCGGACGGAAGCGCGAGCTCGCCGACCAGGGACTCAAGGGCCGCGCGGAGATCCGGTTCGGTTGGCCGTACGTCCATGGCCGCTGCCACGCGGTCGAACAACTCGACGTTTTCCGTGTACCAGGACTCAAGGGCTCGCAGCTCGCTGATATCGGTCCGAGAGGCGACCGCCGGCAGCCCCGCCACGAGCCGTGCGGCCGAAGTCGTAGCAGGCGGGGCCAGGGACACGGCCGTGCTCACGAGCGCCGTCGCGATCCCATGCTCGATCACTGCCCGAGCGCTGTTGTCCGCGAGCATTTCCAGAGCGCTCCCCGAAGCGGCGCCGGTGTCGCGAGCCTCGATCGCCCAGAGCAGGGCATCACGCCGATCCGATCTGAACCCGAACCGCGCGTCCGGCCCGAGCCGGCGCCACCACTCCGGTCGCACGGACAGGAACACCTCGTACGACTGCTCCGCGGCGACGAAGTCCCGCACCTTCTCAAGCCGCGTCACCAGATCCCGGTTCTGCAAAAGGAACGTGCCCCCTGCATTCATTGCCGCTCCGCTCATCGCTGCAGAGCGGGAACGCGATGTCCGCAACGGTACACGAAGTGACGTAACCGCAGGAGCTGTTGGATATGTTGACATCGTCAACGTGCAGTCATGCGCTCTGTGGGGTCGTCGGGGAGGGGGTGGGTGGTGTGAGACGTCAGTCCGTCGGAGGGCATGGAGCACCAGGTGTGTCGGGGCGGGAGTCCGGGGTGCGGCGCAGAGGGCCCGGTCGGGTGGTGGGCCAGGACCGAAGGTCGCGCCGGCCGGGCCGGGGCTGCCCGCCCCGAGGGCGGTGGTGCATGCAGACGGTGACGGTCCGAATGCGGAAAAGGTTGCACGGATTCGTGAAGAAAATGTATCCAGGGCTGCCTCTCCTTCAGCGGCGTGGTTCGGGCCCTGCGAGAGCATGCGCATGATCCGGACTTCGCGGCGGAAGCGGTCGATCTCCTTGCCGGACCCCGAGGTGTCGAGGGCGCTACCGGTCCGGCCGCGCAACAGGGTCTTGACCGCGACCTCCCGGTGCGGGGAGTCCGGGGCGGCCTGGAGATCTTCGGCCCGATGGCCTTCCCCCGTCTTCCCGCGACCCACGATCACCGTGATCCGGAGCCGTCCGCCGACTCCGCAGGCGACCCCGGACAGGGCGTCGGCAGCTCCCCGCCGCGCCCGGCATGACAAGCTGTGCTCGCCCACCCCCGAACCGAGGAGATCACCATGACCGCAGAGTCCGCATCCACAGAAGGTTCGGAGCCGACTGCCCCCGAGGCGTACCCGGTGACACCGGACAGCGACGGCAACTACGACCTCAAGCGCAAGTTCCGCGAAGCCCTGGCACGCAAGCGCGGTACGCAGGCGGACGCCGCCGATGCCGCCGCCAACCCCGACGCGTCGAAGGTGCGTGCGGCGCACGGCCCGGCTGCGAGCCAGCGGTCGTTCAGGCGCAAGAGCGGCGGCTGAGCCGATCGGCCCGGCGATCCGGCCGCGTCACCGGCGCTCTGCGCGCTGTCCACTCGCGCGCCCGGTGACGTCGCCCGCAAGGCGCGTACGGCGATCGGGACGAACGCGAGCACGCCGCGAAGGACTTGCGACCCGGAGAGGCGAACACGGTTCCTGCTCGGGACCGGGGCGATCCGCGGGACGACCGGTTCCCGCAGGCCGGAGGCCGTCCTCTCGACGGCGACCACGGCCCGGCGGACGGCGTCCGCTCGGGTGAGGTGTCCTGGCCTTCCGCGCAACCCGGTGGCTGCGGGCGGGCGGCATCGGCATGGACGCGGCCGGCCGCACCGTGGAGGCGCCGGTCCGGGGTTCAGGGAAGAGCGGTATGGGCCGCGGACCGCGGCGTCGGCTCGTAACAGCCTTACGCCCACGGCGACTTGCAGGTGATCGTCCGGGCCGGCATGAGCCCCGCGCGTGCCCTGGGGCGAAGCCCGCGCCTGCTCCTACCCCGGCTGCTCCCCGGTGACGGCTTCGGGCTCTCATCGTGGCAGCCTCCGTACCCGAACGTCCGCCCACCGGTCTCACCGGGCCACGCGGTCGGCCTTCGGCTCGGCCGCGCCGGTCAGCTCGTCCCAGTGAATCGTGCGGTCGCACCAGCGGCGCAGGAGGGTGTGGTCGTGGCCGACGGCGAGGAGGCCGGCGCCGGTGCCGGCGCGGTAGTCCTCGACGCGGTCCGTACGGCGGTACGGCGCCGCACCTCGGTCAACGCGCTGACGGTTTCCTCCAGTTGGGAGCGGATCGTGCGCACGGGCGTGAGGTGCGCCGCCGGGCTCTGCGGGGCGAGCCCGATCAGACGGCCCCGTACGGTGTGGGCGAGCCGAAGCCGGCCAGGACCGCGTCGTTCTTCATGCGCGGCTCGATGACCTCCCAGGTGCCGGTCTCCACCTTCACCTCGATGCCGGCCTTCTTGGCGTCGGAGGCGTAGGCGAGGGCGTGGTCCTGGCGGACCTTGTCGCCGGAGGGGTAGAGGAGGGGCTCCGGCCACATCGGCGGCCCCTGGCCGGCCGGGCAGGGGTTCGCGGCCCAGGGTGAACTGCGCGGCCTGGGGCACTGCCACGGCGATGCCGTGGACTTCCGGCTGCCTCCCGAGTGTCTCCGGGCGGCTTCGACGGGAGATCCGCTCTCCGCCGGCCGCGGACGCGTCACCTCCCCGGCGCGGACCGCCGTCCGGTGTGGCCGATACCGGCCCGCGGGGTCGTCCCGGGGTGTATACCTGTGCCTTCACCCGGGACGCCTTCACTCGGGCGGTCTCGAACGTGGAGACGCCCGCCGCCACCGTTCCGCGTGAGACGTGGGACGTGCGAGGGGGAGGACGGGGATCTCGTGGAGGAGCTGTATTACAGCGGCTACTGGGAGGAGGAGGAGAGACGGCGGGCCGCGACGGCCGCGACGACGCTGACCTCTTACGACGCGGCGCTGGGCCGTCTGTCCCGTGCGCCGGAGGAGGTTCCCCTCACCCGTGCGACGATCGGCACGCCGAAGACCGATCCCTTGTGGCACGAGGCCCTCGTCAGCCTCCTCGTGTGCCTCCCCGTAGTGGGCGGCCTCCTCTCGGCCTTCGGTGTGGGCCGCGCCTTCCCGAACGGTCCGCGGCCGGCGGTCACGGCCGGCGCTCTGGCCACTGCCGCGGTGGTCGTCCTGCTGCTCATGGTGGCGGTCTTGTGGCTGGCGGACAGACTGGACCGGGCCGGGCGGCGGGACGAGCTGCTCCGCACGGGCACGGACATGGTGCTCGCCTGCGTCAGCGCCCTGGAAGCACCGGACGCCGACCGCGCCGGACACCTCCGTCGGCTCGACGATCTGCACCGCCGGACCGAGCGCCTCGTCCTGCGGGCCCACCGTGTTCGCGGCACGATCGGCGGCTCCTCGCCGCGGCGGGCCGCCGCCCGGCAGCACGCAGAGCTGGTGGCGGGCGCGCTGCGCCGGGAGCTGTGCCGGGTGGACGCCGAGCCGCAGGGCGCGCTGCGGGACCTCGCCGGGAAGCTGGTGACGGTGTGCGAGCGGTACGCCGAGGGCCGGATCGGCCGGCTGCTGCCCGAGGAGGATCTCGTGGACGTGGAGCCGGTGACGGTGGCCCGTCAGGCGCTGCGGGAGTCGGCGCTCATGACGGCGGTGATCTTCGTCGCGTTCTGCGGGGCCCTGGGGGCGTGGCTGGGCTGCCGGGCGGCCGGTGTGCCGGACGACCTCCTGCCGCTGGCTGCGGCTGCGGGCCTGCTGCTCGGCGGGACCCTCGCCGGCGGCTGGCGGCGGGCGGTGCGGTTGGTGGAGCTGCTGCCGGGCCTCTAGCGTTCCCGGGCCGTCGGTCCGGTTCGGATCCCGCGCGGGGCGGGGTGTCGCGGGACGGTACGGGGAGGTCCCGGCCGTCTTCTGCTACGCGCACGGGCAGGGCAGTTCGGGGGCCGCGCGGTTCGGGGAGCACGTGACCACGGCCAGAGAGAGGTACGCGGGGCGTTCGAGGTAGTGGCCGTACGACACGTCGGCGCCCGAGCGCAGTCGTACGGCGGCGGAGTCCACCAGCCGGGACAGGCGCGCGATGTCCCGGTCGCCCTCCGACGCGAACCGGGGCGCGTACTCGGCCAGCCGTTCACCGAGCCAGGCCGCCGCCTCCTTCGCCTCGTCCCACGTGCCCCGGACCAGTGTGCGGGGCTTGACGAGCCAGTACGACGTCTCCAGAGGTGGCAGGTCCGACACGGGGAACTCCGCGGCCACCTGGAGGTGGCGCTGGATCAGTTCCGGTCGGCTTCCGGCCGGGGGCGGATCGGGGTGCGGGGGGCGCCGCAGGGCCTCGTCGTCGAAGTGCGCCTTCGGGCCGGTCCAGAGGTAGCCGTGGTGGTGCACGTGCCGTTCCCGTTTCGAGGAGCGCCGGCCGGGCGCGGGACGGACCCGGCCCGGCCGACGGGGGAGGAGGGGGAAGGGAAGGGAGGGTCAGACGTCGAGGCCGAAGCGCGCCGGGTCGATTCCGGCCGCGTCCAGCTCCTGCGTGGTGAAGCGCAGCGGCCGCGCGTCGGGCCGCTTGCTGTCGCCCAGGGCCCAGGCGTCCTCGCCGATCCGGGCCAGCGTCACGCATCCCTCGGTACAGGGGCCGCCGCACGCCTTCACGAACGAGGCCCCGCTGATGTCGAGGGCGTACAGGGGGGTTCCGTTCTGCATCGCTGCACCTTCCTGTTCGTCTGGTCGCGGCCGTGGCCGGCCGCCGCCGCCCGTGGCGGGCGGGAGTCCGGGAGAGAGGCGGCGGCCCCCCACGCGCGTTCTCGCGGACGGCTCCTCCTCGCTCTCCACGACGCCAGAGTGGCGGCCGGATGCGGGCGGGGACGAGCACCTTACCCCGTACGCTGTGTCAGCGTACGGGCACGCAGAGTGGACGGTACGACGGGTTTTCCGCCACGCTGTGAGCCGTGAGCGCGGGCGGTGCAAGGAGCCGTCGCGGCGCGCGGTACGGAGGGAAAGGGGCGGCCGATGGAGCACGTCGGAGTCGAGGGGGAGGCGGCCGGGGCCGTCGACGCGCGGGTGGTTCCGGCGGGAGAGTGCGAACGGGAACCCCACCCGTCCGACAGCCTGCGCACGTTCGGCGCCTTCGTCCAGGCACTGCGCGAGCACACGGGCCTCAGCCGGACCGACCTCGGCGCCCGGGTCCAGTACTCCAAACACACGGTGGAGTCGGTGGAGCTGGGCCGCCGGATGCCGGACGAGGCGTTCGTGGAACGCGCGGAGGAGGCCCTCGGCAACACGGGCGCCCTGCGGAAGGCCGCACGGCATCTGACGCGGGGCGAGGCGGGGCTCGCGGCGTGGTTCCGGCGGTGGGCCCGGCTGGAGCGGGAGGCGGTGAGCCTGTGCACGTACGAGTGCCGGTTGGTGCCGGGGTTGTTGCAGTCGGAGGCGTACGCGCGGGCGGTGTTCGAGGGCACGATCCCGCTGCGGACGGACGAGGAGTTGGATGTGCAGCTCGGCGCGCGGATGGAACGGCAGACGATGATGCGGGAGCGGCCGACGGTGCCGTTCAGCTTCATCGTCGAGGAGCACGTGTTCCGGCGGCGGTTCGGGGACACGGAGGCGATGCGCGGGTTGGTGGATCATGTGCTGGAGCGCAGCGCCCCACGCAATGTGACACTTCAGGTGGTGCCGCTGACGGCTGGGCTGCACGCGTGTCTGGATGGACCGGTGCGAATCTTGGAGACACCTGCGGGGCAGCGGCTCGGGTACTCCGAAGGGCAGAAGAACGGGCGGCTGATTGCCGACCCGAAAGAGGTGAGTGCGCTCTGCCAGCGCTATGAAACACTGCGGTCGCAGGCCCTGAGCCCCGAGGAATCCCGGGCCCTGCTGGAGCAACTGCGAGGAGAGCTATGAGCAGCGGTAGGACAGAACTCGCCTGGTTCAAGTCCAGCTACAGCGGCAGTGAGGGCGACGACTGCGTGGAGGTCGCGATCGCCGAACAGGCCGTCCACGTACGGGACTCCAAGGACGTGACCCGCCCGGCCTTCGCCGTCGGCCGTGAGGGCTGGGGACAGTTCGTGCGGTTCGCGTCGGAGCGCTGAGCGACGAGAGGGCGTGCCGTCCACCGCTCGGTGGACGGCACGCCCTCGCCGTGTTCAGGAACCCTTGGTCTCGGTGTAACCGAGAGCTGCACGGTTGATGAAACGGTCACCGAGGTCGCGAACGGGCGCGGGCTTCGGCTTCTGTACGGCAGTTTTCGCCGTGGACTTCTTCGGGGCGGGCTTCTTGCCGCCCGCCCGCCCGGCTGGAGTCGGCTTCGCCTGCCGGGCGTTCTTCGCGGCCGGCGTGTTGCGTGCCGCGTACTTCTTGCGGAGCGCGGAGAACTGCTCGCGTTCCTTGACGGCCACGTTGGCGGGGAGGGCGCTGGTGAGGGCGCGGGCCCTGCTGAGTGCGTAACGCGCTTCGTTCCAGCGCTTCTTGTCGATTGCCAGGCGGGCCACCTCGATGGTCTGCTGCAACGCCTTGATCTTCCCGGGTCGCCGCTTGGGTATGGGGGACTCGGCGCCGCTGCTCCGCCGCTGCCCGGCGGCACGGGTGCCCCAGTCCGTACCCGAGGTCAGGACGACGACCGAACGGGGGTTGCTGCTCTGACTTCGACGTACCACGTGCGTTGTTCCTTGGATGAGCGAGGGGCACTCCTGGGTGACCGCAGGTGCGGCCACCCAGGGAGCGGGTCAGTCGTGGCGGGGCCCTGGCCGGGCGGCGGGGTGAGGGTGGACCGGTAGCTGCCGGACGGTGGTGAACGGCCTGATTATTGATCTCGTGGTGGGCCGTCGCGAGCAGGGCGGTGCGACCGAGGAGGAAACGGCCTCCCTCCCTGCGATGCCGCCGTCCGGTTCGGGGACACGGCCGTTCAGGCGGGCAGCGGACTGCTGCCCGCCGCGGCGGCCAGTCACGATCCGCGCCGCCACGTCGACCCTGGCACACCGGACCCGGGCTGCAGCACCGCCAACCGCCACTTGACCTTCGGCCCGGGCCCGCATCACTGCCCCGGATCGACCCTGGCCCGACCGGAGTTCACGGTGGCCCTGACCGGCCTCCTCGGCCGCTGGCAGCGGCGGCCCCCTGGGCGAACTGGTCCGGGGCGGCCGCTACCCGCACCGCCGCCCGGCCGTACTACCCGGCCTGCCCGGCGGACCCGCGTAGGGGGCAGGACGGGGCCTGAGCCCGGCGGCGGTGCAGCCCCGCCCGGGTCAGCGGTTCATCCGGTCGACGGCCTCCTTGGCCTCGCGGAGGCCTGCACCGGTGATCTCCCGGTACTTCCGGATCGCGGCGACGTCCTTCCCGGCGCGTGCCAGAGCCGCCACGTCGGCCGGTGCGGCACTCCCGGCCTCCAGGTCCCAGTGGTCGAGCAACACGTCGAGTCTGCGTTCCAGGCCCCGGATCCGCTTGTCGAGCCGACTGGCCCTGCTCTCCACCGTCACGATCGTGGTGACGCCGGTCATGACGACGAGGAGGAGAACGAGAACGTCCACTGGTGCTGTCCGATCGATCGATTACTTGGGGAAGGCGCGACGGCCCGGGGAAGTGCCCTTCCTCGGGCAGGAGTTCGGCGTACCGGTCCAGAATGCCGGGTCGGTGGAGCCGTGTCCGCGGCAGGGTTTCCCGAACGCGTCCGCCCGGCCGCAGGACGGCGGGCCGGGTCGGCGGGTGGACGTCCGGTCGGCCGCCCGGGAGGCGGCGAAGTGCCCTTGGAGCGCGGCCGGGCCGCTGCCGTACAGGTCCGTGACGAACCGTCGCACGGCGGCGGAGTCAGGCGCGTCCGGCGTCGTCGTGGGCGGCCGGGCGCTCCGTCGCGACGGTGTCCCCGCCGGCGAAGCCGAGCCGCCGCAGGGCCCCGACGGTCGTCGGCCCGGGTACCTGCCCCTGCCCCTACTCCTGCCCCAGCGCCTACCCCTGCCCCCGCCGCTGCGCCGCCCGCGCCCGCGCCGACGGGGGGCGCGTGGCGCCGGGCGCGCTGTCGGCGCCGGCCCCGGCCCGGCCCGTGGTTCACGGCCTCCCCGCCGTGCCCGGGGTCACGAGCCCGCAGTCGTAGGCGAGGATCACCGCCTGGATCCGGTCGCGCAGACCGTACTTGGCCAGGATGTGCGCCACATGGGTCTTGACGGTCGTGTCCCCGATGCCCAGGGCCTGGGCGATCTCCGCGTTCGACAGGCCCCGGCTCAGGGCACGCAGCACGTCGAGCTCCCGCGAGGTCAGGGCGTCCAGGCGCGCCGGCACCGCCGTCTCGGATTCCGCGGACATCGCGGCGAACCGCGTCAGCAGCCGTCGGGTGACCCGGGGGGCGAGCACGGCGTCGCCCGCCGCCACCGTACGGATGGCGCTCACCAGCGAATCGGCCGGACCGTCCTTGACCAGGAAACCGCTCGCGCCCGCCCGCAGCGCGTCCACCACGTGCGCGTCGAGGTCGAACGTGGTCAGGACGATGACCCTGCTGGGCGACCCCGACTCCGACAGCAGCCGTGTGGCCTCCACACCGTCCATGTGCGGCATCCGGATGTCCATGAGCACGATGTCGGGGGAAAGCCGACGGGCCTCCTCGACGGCGCCGTGGCCGTCGGACGCCTCTCCGAGGACGGTGATGTCGGGCTCCGCCTCGAGGATGAGTCGGAACCCCGTCCGGATCATGGGCTGGTCGTCGACCAGCAGAACGCTAATGGGCTGCATACCGTGGGCTTCCCTCGTGCTGTGCGGTGGTCTCGTCCGGCTCGGGCAGGGGCAGCGTGGCGTGCACGCAGTAGCCGCCTCCCGGCCGCGCACCCGTGTACAGGGTGCCGCCGACCGCGGAGACGCGCTCACGCATCCCCAGCAGGCCGTGACCGGTGCCGGTCGGCGCCGTCGGCGGCCGGTGCGGACGGGCGTCGTCGCGGGGGCCGTCGTCGCAGACCCGCACGACGAGCCGGCCGCCGTCGCCGTCCCAGTCGAGGCTCACACCGGTGCGGGTGGGGCCGGCGTGCTTGAGGGTGTTGGTCAGCGCCTCCTGGACCACTCGGTACACCGTGAGGTGCGCGCCCGCCGGCAGGGCGACCGGAGTCCCGGCGGTGCGGTGGTCGACGTCCAGGCCGGTGGCGCGGACCGAGTCGATCAGCTCGGGAAGGGCGTCGACGGTCGGCTGGGGCGGTTGGCGCGTGGGGTCGTCGTCGGCGTCCTCGTCGGTGCGCAGCACACTCAGCAGCCGGCGCAGCTCGGTGACGGTGTCCCGCCCCGTCTGCTCGATCGTCGCGTGCAGTTCGTGGGCCTTCTCGGGGGAGCGGTCCTGGACCCGGTCGGCCGCGATGGTCTGGACGACCATCAGGCTGACGTTGTGCGCCACGATGTCGTGCATCTCCCTGGCGATGCGGGCCCGTTCCGCCATCACGGCCGCGCGTGCGTTGGCCGTCTGCTCCCGTTCCAGGGCGGCGGCGCGTTCCACCGCCTCGTTGCGCATCGCCGTCCGGGCCCGCACCAGGAGCCCCAGGGCCCACGCCGCCAGCAGGAGCAGGGCGTCCGTCAGGAAGGTGGCGATGCGGCTCCCGGCGGAGGCGAGCAGCGCTTCGACGAACGCGTGCACCGGAATGAGCAGGGCCGTCGCCGTCGTGATCCGCGGCTCGCACCGTACGGAGGTGAGGAAGACGGCCACGGCCACGCCGAGGTAGGCCGGGCCGATCGAGGTGCCCTCCGGGCCGGAGAGGTCGGGAATGTACGACAGTCCCTGAAGGGTGCTGGTGGCGGCCGCCACGATCAGCGGACTCGCCCACGAGAAGCGGTGGTGCAGGGCGATGGGCAGGGTCAGGAGCAGGACGAGCGCGAACCACCGGGCGTCCTGGCCGCCCAGCTCCGGTCCGTCCGGAGGAATCAGGCCGGGCAGGGCCAGACAGCCCGCGGCCACCAGTGCCGCCAGACTCGTGTCGGTCAGGGCGGCAGGTATGCGAAGCCCTGCGAACGAGTCCATCAGTTTCATGACCCCACCGTAAACGGCCCCTCGTGGGCCGCGGCTCTGCCCCGAGGCGGATGTGCCCCGGCAGACCTCCTCCCCGCCACCTCCTCCGCAAGGAGGAGACCCGCGCCCGGCGGTGCCGCGGCGCCGCCGCGCCCGCTCGTCCGGACGCAGGACCCCTCCGCCCGCCTCGCCCGGGCGGAGGAGCACGGACTTCGCCGCGGGGGAGGAGGCCAGGGGCCGGCACCTCGGCTGAAGTGGAGTTCTCACACCTCATCGACCTGCGAGGACTCCATGGTCAGGCTGCACAGCCGCGACGAACCGGCCGCCGCCCCGGTCACCACCACAAGCGCCGTACGACTGACACAGGTCACCAAGTACTACGGGAGCGCGGCCTCCGGCGTGGCGGCTCTGGACGAGGTCAGCGTCGGCATCACGCCCGGTACCTTCACGTCCGTCATGGGGCCCTCCGGCTCCGGCAAGAGCACGTTCCTGCACTGCGCCGCCGGTCTCGACCGGCCCACGTCCGGCACGGTGCACCTGGGCGGGCAGGACCTGGCCCGGCTCGACGAGACACGGCTGACGGAACTGCGCCGGACCCGCATCGGATTCGTCTTCCAGGCGTTCAACCTGCTGCCGTCCCTCACCGCGGCCGAGAACATCACCCTCCCCCTCCGGCTGGCGGGCACGCGCGCGGACGACGGCTGGGTGCGTGACGTCACCGAGCGAGTGGGGCTGTCCGGGTTGCTGAAGCGCAGGCCCGCGGAACTGTCAGGAGGGCAGCAGCAGCGCGTGGCCATCGCACGGGCCCTGGTCACCCGGCCGGAGGTGCTGTTCGCGGACGAGCCGACCGGGGCCCTGGACCCCGACACCGCCCTGGAGATCCTGTCGCTCCTGCGGCAGACGGTCACCGACCTGCACCAGACGGTCGTCATGGTCACCCACGATCCCGTGGCGGCGGAGCACGGCGACCACGTGCTGTTCCTGCGGGAGGGACGCGTCGTGCGGCATCTGGACCGGCCGACCGCGGAGCAGGTCAGGCACATCATGTCCGGACTGCGGAGGACCTCGTGATGCTGCGCCTGGGACTGTCGTCCCTGCGGGCGCGTCGGGGCGCCTTCGTCGCCACCTTCCTCGCCCTGTTCCTGGGCGCCACGGTGATCAGTGCCTGCGGCGTGCTCCTGGAATCCGGACTCCGCTCCACCCTGCCGCCCGAACGGTACGAGAAGGCCGCGGTGATCGTCTCCGGCGAGCAGAAGGTCGTACTCGACGTGAAGTCCGCCGACGGATCGGCCTACGAGAGCGGGCAGCCGCTGTCCGAGCGAGCCCTGCTGCCCCGGTCGACGGCGGAACGGATAGCCGCCGTCGACGGTGTCGGGTCCGTGGTCGCGGACCGCGGGGCCACGGTCCGCGTGCTCGCCGACGGACAGGCCGTCACGGGCCGCAACGGCGGCGCCCCCCAGGCGCACACCTGGAACAGCCTCACACTGGGCGGCTTCCGCCTCACCGAGGGACGCGCGCCGCGAGGCAGCCGGGAGGTCGTGCTGGACACCGACCTCGCGGCCAGAGCAGGCGTCCGGGCCGGCGGCACCGTCAAGCTCATGACCTCCTCCACCCCGCGCACGTACGGCGTCGCCGGGCTGGTCGCGCTCGACGACGGACGCACCCCCCGCCAGTCGGTGCTGTTCGTCACCGACGCCGCCATGGACCGCCTCGACGACAGCGCCTCCGACGGCGTCCGCGCCTTCGGGGTCCTGACCTCGCCGGGCACACCCACGGAGCAGGTGGCCTCGGCCGTCGAGAAGGCTCTCGCCGCACAGCCGGCCGTCGTCGAGACCGGCGCGGGGCGCGGCAGGGCGGAGTTCGACGACGTCGCCGTCGGCGCCGCCAACCTCGTCGAACTCGCCACCGCCATCGGCGGCAACGTCCTGCTCGTGGCGGTCTTCGTCCTGTACGCCACCATCTCGCTGGCCATCCTGCACCGGCGCCGGGAACTGGCGCTCCTGCGGGCCGTCGGCACCACCCCGCGTCAGCTGCGCCGCATGCTCGTCGCCGAAACGGTCACGGTCGCGCTGGCCGCGGGAGTCGTCGGATGCCCGGCCGGCGCCGGAGCGGTCCACTGGCTCAGCGCCCGGTTCGCCGGGCACGGCATCGTCCCTCCCGACTTCCGGCCGACCCTGGGGCCGCTGCCGTTCCTCGCGGCGATCGCCGCGACCGTACTGACCGCGCTGACCGCGGTGTTCTTCGCCTCCCGCCGCACCACCCGCATCCGTCCGACGGAAGCCCTCGGCGAGGCCGCGGCCGAGCCCACGCGCCTGGGACGCGGGCGCACCGTCACCGGCTGCGTGCTGCTGGCCCTGGCGGCCGCCGTCACCGGCCTCGGTCTCGGCATGCGCACCGACTTCCTCACCCTCGTCGGACTGGCCAACTCCCTGGTCCTCGTGCTCGTGATCGCGGTGGCGGTACTCGGCCCGGCCCTCACCCGCACGGCGATCCGGATCCTGGCCCCCGCCCTGCGCCGGACCGGCGCCACCGGCTGGCTGGCCACGGCGAACGCGCGCAGTCAGGCCACCCGCACCGCGGGGGCCGTCACCCCTCTCGTGCTGGTCGTCGCCTTCGCGGCCACGGTGGTCTTCACCCAGACCACGCAGCTGAAGGAGTCCGCCGACCAGATCCACGCCGGCACCGTCGCCGACCACGTCCTGACCGCCCCGTCCGGGGTTTCACCCGAAGTGGCCCGGCGGGCCGGCCACTTGCCCGGCGTGCGCGCGGCCACGGGGATCGTGCGCTCCAAGGTGGTGGGAGTGGGCTCCCTGCTCGGAGAGGAGGAAGCGGTCTCCCTGAGCGCACAGGGCGTCGAACCGCGGGCCGCGGCCGCCACCATGGACCTGGGCGTGACGCGGGGCGACCTGGCGGAGCTGTCCTCCGGCACGGTGGCCGTCAGCACGACCACCGCCTCCTGGCTGGGCATCGGCGTCGGAGACCGGGCACGGCTGCATCTCGGGGACGGTACGGCCTTCACCGGCCGGGTGATCGCCCTCTACGAGCGGGGATTCGGCTTCGCGGACGTCACCTTCGACCACGACCTGCTGCTGGCGCACACCACCGACCGCCTCGACCGGTCCGTGCTGGTCCGGTCGGCGTCCGCGGGGCCGGACCCGGCCGGAGCGCTCTCGGCGCTCGCCGCCGACTATCCCGGCACCTCACTGAACGACGGACCGGCGACCGACGCGCAGGTGGCCGAGCAACGCGCGACGGCCTGGGTCAACTACCTCGTCGTCGCCATGATCATCGCCTACACCGCGATCACGGTGGTCAACACCCAGGCCATGAACACCGCCACCAGGCGCCGTGAGTTCGCCCTGCTGCGGCTGAACGGAACCACCCGTCGTCAGGTGATGGCCATGATGCGCCGCGAGAGCCTCACGGTGGCCGTGGTGGGAGTCCTGCTCGGAACCGCTCTGTCGGCCTTCCCCCTGGCGCTGGTCGCGACGGCCGTGAACGGAACGGTGTGGCCGTCCGTCCCCGTGCCCGGGTACCTGGCGATCGTCGGCCTGACGGCCGCGCTGGCCGCGGCCGGCGCGATGGTGCCCGCACGCCTGCTGCTGAGGGCCCGCCCGGTGGAGGCCGTCGGGACGAAGGAGTGACGGCGTGGCCGGCGTGGCCGGCGCCCGGGGCGCCGAACGGCACCTCGGGCTCGGTGGCCTTGCTGCGGACGTGCTCGATCCGGGCGGCGCGTGTCACCGCCGCCGGGTCCCGACGGCCTTGCCGATCGCGGCCGCCGGGGACGTCATCCTCCGGGAACTCATCGGTCCTCTCGTCGTTACCGGGCGCCCGGCGCGGCTTGTCGTTACCGGGCACCCAGACCGGCGTCGTCGACCTCGCCCTTGCCCTCGGCCTTCAGGACCTTGTTGAGCAACGTGAGGTCGTAGATGCCCTTCAGGTCGGGCTCGTCCAGCAGACCGGCCTTCACCGCGTGCCCCGCCTCCGTGTCGAGGGTCGAGGCCAGCGGGTCGTCGAGGAAGGTGACGGACTTCCAGGCCGGGTCGATGACCTCGGCGGGCAGCGCCTTTCCGGACAGCGTCGCCAGCGCCGCGTTGGCGGACGCCTTCGCCTTGTCCGGGTTGGCGTTGATCCACTCGTTGGTCTTCACCGAGCCGCGCAGTACGGCCTCGACGACGTCCGGGTGCTGCTCGAGGAACGTCTGCGACACGATGATGTTCGTGATCACGAACTTCTTGTCGGGCCACAGGTCGGACTCGTCCAGCAGCACCTTCGCGCCCTCGGCGACCAGCTTGGACGCGGTCGGCTCGGGCACCCAGGCGCCGTCGATGGAGCCGGACCTGTAGGCGTCCGGGGTGATCTTGTTGTCGGTGCGGACGACCGAGACGTCGCCCTTGCCGCTCTGGGCGTCGACCTTCCAGCCCTGGCCGGCGATCCAGTTGAGGAACGCGACGTCCTGCGTGTTGCCGAGCTGCGGGGTCGCGATCTTCTTGCCCTTGACGTCCTTCAGGGACTTGATCTTCTTCGGGTCGACGACGAGCTTCACGCCGCCGGAGGCGGAACCGCCGATGATGCGCAGGTTCTTGCCGTTCGACTTGGTGTAGCCGTTGATGGCGGGGGAGGGGCCGATCCAGCCGATGTCGATGGAGCCGGCGTTGAGCGCCTCGATCTCGGAGGGACCGGCGTTGAAGGTCGAGGCCTTGATCGTGGTCCCGCCGAGCTCCTTCTGGAGCAGCCCCTCCTGGACGCCCACGAGAGCGGTGGCGTGCGTGAGGTTGGGGAAGTAGCCGATCTTCACCTCGTCGGCGGAGAGCTTCTCGGCGTCGGCCGCGACCGCGGTCTTCTTGCCGTCGTCGGTCGACTCGGATCCGTACCCGCAGGCGGTCAGCAGGACGGGGAGCGCCGTCATGAGGGCGAGGGCGCGCAGGGTCGTGAGCGGTCTTGCGGCAGACACGGAGGTGTCCTCTCGGATAGGCGATCAGGGAGGTGCGGAAACGTGAGGGGCGAGGCCCGTGGGCGTGCGCCGGTACGCCACTCGCCCACCCTCGCCGGCAGGCATGCCGTCTCGGGGGAGGAGCGGATCGCGGGGGTGGAGGTCACGCCTCCGGCGTCGCCGTGCCACGCCTGGGACGTGGGGTCAGGAGGGCGCGAGGGCGCTATCGGACGGGCCGACAGATGGCGCTGGACACACGGCCGAAGTCGATGTGGCGGCGCGAGGTCAGGCGAGGCGGCAACCGGACGCCGCGGTAGAGCGTTCTCATGGCCGCACCCCCGCTGTTCCCTAGTTTTCCTACCTGACTGCTAGGGATCGTGGCAGAAGAAGGCGCCTGCCCCAAGAGGGTGTTCGCGATGCGGACCGACCTGTCTCGAATCACGAGATGAGCGGACTGTCAGGAGGGTCAGGGGTTGATCCAGGCGTCCGGCGCCTCCGTCAGTGCGGACACGTCCGCGGGGAGCCGGGCGGATGCGACGTCGGCGAGCGACACGCCGTCGAGGATCTCGCGCACGTTGGACCGCAGCGCGATCCACAGGGGGAGCAGCGACTCGGCGGGGCCGGTGTAGGACAGCTCCGGGGGGCGGACCCCGCGCACGGAGACCAGCGGCCCGTCCACGACGCGGATGACGTCGGCGATGCTGATGGCCTCGGCGGCCTTGGCCAGGCGGTAGCCGCCGTTGCCGCCGCGTTGACTGAGCACGAGACCGCCCCGGCGCATGTCGTTCAGGATGCCCTCGAGGAATTTGTGCGGGATGTCCTGAGCGGCGGCGATGGCCTCGGCCTTCAGTGGCCCGTCGTCCCGTGACGCGGCGAGTTGCAGCGCGGCACGTACCGCGTAGTCCGCCCTGGCTGAGATCCGCATGCGCCCATTATCCCGTACGGCTGTGGCCGGTACCCGCTGCGGGAGGGCCGCCGGGCAGCGGGAGGCGTCCCCGCCCGGCGGCCGGCGGACCCAGGCCGCGGCGGAGGTGTGGTGGGAGGCGTCGTCGCCCTCGATGACGTGGCCGAGGGTGCCGTCGACACCGGCGGGGACGCGGACGGCCGGGTGGGCGGTGCGGTACTTCCGGGAGGCGAACCTCTTGCGGCGCTCGGCCGCCTTCTCGGTCCTGGGCGGCGTGGTCGTGGTCGTCGGTGTGCGCCGACCCCGGCTCGTCGGCCGGCTCGCGCGACGGTTCGGGCAGGTCGCGGTGCGCGGCTGCCGCGTCGGAGATCAGGGTGCCCGCGGGGCCGCGCCCGCACCCTCAGATGGGCAGGACGAACGGAGGGTGCTCACCGTTGAGGAAGTAGTCGCCGACTTCGCGGATCCGGTGGGTGACCGGCTCGTAGAGGGTGTGGGTCCGGGCATTGCGCCAGAAGCGGTCGAAGCCCAGCCGTGAGGAGGCGGAGCGGGTGCCGACGATGTCGAGGGCGCGTGCGGCGGACTCCTGCGCGGCCCGGGAGGCGGCGGCTTCGGCCAGGGCCACGAGGACCGAGATCTCCGCGCAGTCGTCGAAGGTCAGGTCCTCCCCGCGTGCCAGCCCGTCGTGCACGGCCTGCAGCGCCTGATCGGCGAGCGCGGAGGCCGAGCGCGTGAGGACGGTGAGTTCTCCGTAGACGGACAGCACGTGCGGGTCCTGGGGGGAGCCGACCGGCCAGGCGGTCTGCCAGGCGGAGTGTGCCGCCCGGCTGTACTCACGGGCTTCGGCGAGCACCCCCTCGGCCATACCGAGACGGAGCTGGACGGACAGCAGCCGTCCGAGAGGCGACACCAGGGCGGTCAGGGGCGACAGGACGTCCTCGTCCGCGGACAGGGAACCGAGTACGTCGTCGGTGGCGACGTGTACGGCGTCGAACTCGACACTCCCGCCGGCCGCGAGCCGTTGGCCGAAGGCGTCGGCGTCGCCGTCGATCGCCACGCCGTGACGGGTCGGATCGACGACGACGGCGAGGGGTTCGCCGGTGTCGGCCCGCACGGCCCGCACGGCGAGGCGGTCGGCGACCAGGACCCCGGTGACGTAGCTCTGGCGGCCGTCGAGCACATGGCCGCCGCCTGTTCCGGTCAGCGTCAGCGGGCTCTCCTGAGGGGCGAGACCGCCGCCCCAGCACCACTGCTCCGCCGTGGACTGCCGCTCGAGCCGGTCGGCGAAGGAGGGCCGGGTGAAGAACCGCGCGCTCCACGACAGGAAGTAGTGGCAGCCGAGCAGTTGACCGATCGCACCGTCGGCCGCGGCGATCTCCCGGATCACGGCGTAGGCCGTGGGCCAGTCCGCGCCGCCTCCCCCGAACCCGGCCGGTACGAGGAGGGTCAGCAGGCCCGCCTCACGCAGCCGGGACACCTCGTCGAACGGGGCCTTGCCCGCCTGTTCCCGGGCCGACGCGTCCGTGGCCAGGTCGTCCGCCGTCTCCCGGGCCACGCGCAGCCAGTGCGCCCGGCCGGGCCCGGTCCGGTCGCATTCCGAAGCGGGGTCGGCCGGCGCGGGGGCAACGCCCATGGAAGCGGTCTCCTCTAAGGTCGATGGCACGGTGCGGTGGTGGTGTCGTCCTGCCGGGCGGGCACGTACTTGTAACCCACCCGCCGGACGGTGACGATGCGATGCCGGTGTGCCGCGCCGAGCTTGCGGCGCAGACGCGCGATGTGCACGTCGACGGTGCGCCCGTCGCCGATGTGGTCGTAGCCCCATATGCCGGCCATCAGCCGCTCGCGCGAGTGCACCTGGTGGGGCTGCTGGACCAAGTGGGCCAGCAGCGCGAACTCCAGGTAGGTGAGGTCGAGTTCGGCTCCGTCCACCTTCGCGACATGACGCGCGGGATCGATCCGCACGGCGTCGTCTCCCGTCTGCCGGACGGTGGGTGAGCCCGCGTGGGCGACCGGTCGGAGCTCCGGTCGTGTCACGTTCTCGGCGAAGAGCTCGGCGGGATCGGTGCCCTCGGGGACGAGCAGGAGGTAGCCGACGAGCGGAGCGGAACCGTGTCCCCCGTCGCCGTCCCGCGCGATGTCGCCCACGAGGCGGAGGTGACGCGTGTCGGCGAGTGGCGAACCGGGCGGGGTGGCCTGGGCCGGAAGTGCCGTGGTCATGGCAGTCGTCCTTCAGGAGGATGTCGGGTCGTCAGGCGCGGCGGAAGGGGCGCGCCCGAGCACCTGGGGTGAGGGAGAAGGAGCGGCGCGGCACGCGCGGAGTGTGAGGCGCGCGCTTCACACGCGACAGCAGGCGGCGCTGACGACGTGACCAAAGTCGACATGCCGACGACGAACGAGTCGTTGCTGCGTGGGGGACATGCGCATCATCCTGCGCACCCGCCGGGTGGTCGGTCAATACTTCCCCAGTAAATCGATAGGAAATGTAGGGAACGCAACACCGCGGGCGGGCTCACCGGGCTCACCGGTCGCCGTCCACCACCGGGCCGGCCCCGGGTGCGGTCGCCCTTGCCGACCGGGCGCGAAGGGCGGCGAGACGGAGCCCGAGCCGTTGCACGGGTGTGGGCGGCAGGGTGCGTGCGGAGCCGCGCGCGTAGTGGCGCTCGACGTAGAACCGTCCCGCACTGAGCACGGTGGTCACGGCGACGTACCGGAGGGTGGCGACCATCAGCAGCGGGATGACCTGGTAGGTCTGGTTGCAGACCAACTGCACCGAGCACAGCAGGTCGTGCACGGCCGGCAGGCCGAGGAACACGCCGCCGTCTTCGCTGTCTGACATCGCACCCTTCCGGGGCTCGGCGGTGCCGGCCTTGGCGGTGGTGTCGTACGCGCGCATCCACGTTGTGCAGACCTGCCGCCCGCGAACCGTCCGGCGTTGCGCCGGACCGGGTGGTGGTCGGACCTCTCATCAGCGTCTCCGACGGCACCTCCCGGACCCGGTGACACCCCCCAGGTCATGCCTTCGGCAAGGGGCAACAGTCCTGCCGGGCCCGGAGGCCGGCGGCTCTCTTGCAGGACTGCGGAAAACATAACTGTGAGAGTTCTTCTGCGGCCCGGGATGGGTTGCTGCCAGGCTCGCCGCGTCCCTCAACGCGGCCGGTACGGCTGCCGCGCGCGGCGGAGCCGGTCCGTGCCCGATCGTATGCGCCCGACGCGCGCACATGTGAACCACGCACAAGGACCACGTGCGGGAACCAGGTATCGGAATCAGGTATCGGAATCACCGGGCCGGTCCGGCATCCGGGACCTGGTTGACGAGAAGGGAGATGTACTGCTCAATTGACCGCATGAATGCCGAGCAGCGCCTGGTCACCCGTGACCACATCGACTTCGGTCGAGTGTGGTCCGCCGCGTGTTGCGTCTGAACCCGAAGCGGCAACGGGCTTTCTGACCGGCCCTTCCCTCCCTCGGCACCCCCGTCGCGGGCCGAGTTCGCCCCTTCGTGGCACCCTCCCCCGCCCGAGGCCCGCGCCCGGGCGTCATCACACCTGCCCAACCCCCGGCTTCCCGGCATCCCGAGCGCGCCGTCACACCCGGCCGCGGCGAGGGCTGCTCCGCGGTGCCCGCCTGCCACCCGCCGGCACGGCACGGCACGGCACCAAAGGATTTGAGAAAGGCCATCTCCCATGCCAGTGGAGTTCCTCGGCATCGCCGCCACCAACAAGTAGCCGTCCCCGCGGGCATCCCCCGCACGGCGCGGGGTCCGCTCCGCGTCCCCGCCCCGACCTCACGCCCGTCCCACGCTCCCGAAGGGTCCGCCATGGCCACCGTCCTCTCCGTATCCGGAAGTCCCTCCGCCGCCTCCCGTACCGCCCGCCTGCTGCGCCATCTGGACCGGCGGCTCGCGGCCCAGGGGCACGAGGTGATCCCGCTCGACGTCCGCACCATCCCCGCCGAGGCACTGCTCGGCGCCGACTTCCGGCACCCGGCGATCGTCGAGGCGGCCGAACTGTTCGACCGCGCCGACGGGGTCGTGATCGGCACGCCCGTCTACAAGGCCGCCTACTCCGGGCTGCTGAAGTCCCTGCTGGACCTGCTGCCGCAGTACGGCCTGGCCGGCAAGACGGTCCTTCCGCTGGCGACCGGCGGGAGCACGGCGCACGTCCTGGCGATCGACTACGCCCTGCGCCCGGTCCTCAGTTCCATGGGCGCCGCGCACATCGTCCAGGGCTGGTTCACGCTCGACAAGGACATCGCGGTCGGCGCCGACGGCACGCTCGCCGTCGCGCCGGGCCCGGCCGAGGCCCTGGCACAGGTCGTCGACCGGTTCTCCGAAGCCCTCGGCAGCCGAACGGCCCTGCTGGCCGCGGCCGGATGAACACCGTGCCCCGGACCGCCGACGACGAGCGAAAGGGCGTGAGCCCCGAGTGAGCCTCACCTTCCACTGGTTCCTGCCCACCAACGGCGACAGCCGCCACGTCGTCGGCGGCGGCCACGGCACCCCGGTCACCGCGACCGGAGGCGACCGGCCGCCGAGCATCGGCTACCTCACCCAGATCGCCCGCGCCGCGGAGGACCTCGGCTTCACCGGCGCGCTGACCCCGACCGGCGCCTGGTGCGAGGACGCCTGGCTGACCACCGCCATGGTCAGTCGGCACACCGAGCGGCTGAAGTTCCTGGTCGCCTTCCGGCCCGGCTTCGTCTCACCGACGCTGGCCGCGCAGATGGCGTCCACCTTCCAGCGGCAGAGCGGCGGCCGCCTGCTGCTCAACGTGGTCACGGGAGGGGAGAGTCACGAGCAGCGCGCCTACGGCGACTTCCTCGACAAGGACGCCCGGTACCGCCGTACCGACGAGTTCCTCCACGTCGTACGGGAGTTGTGGAAGGGGAAGACCGTCGACCTGCACGGCGAGCACCTCCGGGTCGAGGACGCCAGGCTGGCCCGGCTGCCCGAACTCGTCCCCGAGGTGTACTTCGGCGGTTCCTCGCCCATCGCCGGGGAGGTCGCGGCACGGCACGCCGACGTCTACCTCACCTGGGGCGAGCCGCCCGCCGCCGTCGCCGGGAAGATCGCTTGGATCCGGACCCTGGCGAAGCAGGAGGGACGGAACATCCGCTTCGGCATCCGGCTGCACGTCATCACCCGCGACACCTCCGAACAGGCGTGGGCCGAGGCGAACCGCCTCCTGGACGGCTTCGACCCGGAGACGGTGCGGTCGGTGCAGGCAGGGCTCGCCCGCAGCGAGTCCGAGGGCCAGCAGCGCATGCTCGCCCTGCACGCCGGCGGCAGCCGGGAGGCCCTGGAGATCCACCCCAACCTGTGGGCCGGCATCGGTCTGGTGCGTGGCGGCGCGGGCACCGCGCTGGTCGGCAGCCACGACGAGGTGGCCGAGCGGATCAAGGAGTACCACGCCCTCGGTGTCGAGGAGTTCGTCCTCTCCGGCTACCCGCACCTGGAGGAGGCGTACTGGTTCGGCGAGAACGTCCTGCCGAGGCTCCGGGCGCAGGGGCTGTGTTGACGCCGTGTCCTGCTCCCCTCATGTGAGACGTCGGGCGGGAAGTGGGACGGCCCCCTTGACGAGGCGCGGAGGCGGCCCGACACTCCTTACAGATTCCCTAGTGGATGGATAGGAAATGATGGAGCGTCCGGAGCCGCCCGCTGACCGCCCCGCGCGGGTGAATCGGCGGCCTCTCCTGCTGACCTCCCGCCGCCACATCGATCTCCTGCGCGTCTGCAGCGCGGCGAGCGCTCCGCGCTGAACCGGCGGTGCCCACCGGCACCCCGTTCCGCCCTCTCCACGGGTACGCGCCGACGCCGCCGTGCGCCCGTCACCCCACGCGTGCCGCCCGCCCGCACCTCTGAGAACCAGAAGCCGGACCCGGACCCAGGGAGACACATGCCCGCCGCCCCCTCGACCGTCACGTCGTCCCTCCCCTCCGTGCCGTCGTTCCGCGGCAGGATCGGCTGTGACGCGCGCAGCGGCTACTACGCCGTGCCGCGCCGCTACCGCCTCCACCTCTCGCTGTCCTGCCCCCACTGTCTGCGCATCGCCATCACCCACAGCCTGCTCGGTCTGCGGGAGGCCCTCCCGGTGACGCTGCTGCCGGCCGTGCCCGACGGGGCCGACGGGGGACACTCCGCTCTGCGCCCCTTGTACGAGACCAGTTCGCACCGGTATCCCGGACCCACCGCGGCACCGGTGCTCAGCGACGACTGGACGGGACGGATCGTCAGCACGCACGCTCCCGACATCCTGCACGACCTCGCCCGCCGCTTCGGCGGCGACCACCCCGACCGGCCCGTGCTGTACCCGCACGGCACGGAGGCGGAGATCGCGGCCGTCGAGCACCTCTGCGAGGACCGCATCAACGAGGCCGCACAGCGCGCGGGGCAGGCCGACGCCGACGCCGCGGTGCGCCGAACCGCCCTGCACACCCTGCTTCGCACCCTGGGCTCGCTGGAGGGGCGGCTCACCTTCCAGGACTTCGTCCTGGGCGACGAAATGACCGCTGCCGACGTGCAGTTGTGGGTGGTCCTGGTGCAACTCGACACCGTCCACCGTCAGCACCTGGACGCCGCGGCCGTCCACCGCATCGCCGACCACCCCCACCTGTGGGCCTACGCACGGCGACTGGCCGCCCACCCCGCCTTCGGCGCCCACCTCGACCTCGACGGCATCGCCCGCAGGCATCACGCCCGCTGCCACGGGCTGGAGGCCGCAGGGGCGGCGGTGCAGATCCTGGACTGGGCCGTCCACATCGCGGACGGCGCTGCCCGGCCCCGCGAGGAGGGCCCCGGCGGTTTCATGGAACCGCGACACGCTCTCCAACTCCGCCCGTCCGGCTCCGCCTAGCCTGCGACGGTATGAGGACCACCACGCCGGAGCGCGACACGCCACCCCGGACGGCTGCGCGGACCGGTGAGCACCCGGCCGAGGGGACCGTCCCGGCCGGTGACCGACTGCCGGCGCAGGAGTGGCAACGCCGGTGAGTTCGGCGCGGCCCCGTTCCCGAGGTGGCCGGGGGACACCGGCCGGGCCGGACGGCGCCGGCGCGGCCGCGCACGGTCGCGCTGCTGCGTGCGATCCCGGTGAAGGGGGTGCCTGACGAACTCCACCAGCAGGAACCGCAGGGCCTCGTTGCTGATGGACATCGTGCCCTGGAAGGAATGGTGTTCCCCGTGCGCGGCGTAGGTGATCGGTGATGCCACCAGCACCTGCGCGCCCGGCTGCCGGGTGAGAGGCGCGCGGACCCGGTCTCCCTGAGGTTGCCGTGCTGACTGTCCGCCACCACGGGAAGCGCCCGCGTGATGGCCGCCCGGGTCGGGCAGCGGGCCCGGGAACCCGCCGGGCGGTGGAAGGACGGTCCGTTGCCTCGTCGGCACCGGGCGTGCTTCCGGAAGCGCCGGTCAGAGGTGGCCGTCAGAGATGTCAGGCGGTTGTGCCGGTGCTGCCGGGGTCATTGGGGTGGGACTGCAGCGGGGTGACGGCGGCGGTCATCCAGGGCCACAGCGGCAGGGTGCCGAGCACCTTCTCCCGTAGTTCGGCTTCGTCATCGGCGCGCCACAGGCCGATGCTGCGCAGTTCTCCGACCGGGCGCCACAGGCGTACGAGGTGGCCGCCGGCCGCGAGTTCCCCGGCGCGTACGGATTCCGCGGCACGGATCCGGTCGACCTCGGCCGGGTCGGTGCCTTCGGGGACGGTCGTGGTGAGCTCGACGAGGAATTCACGCATGGTCTTTCTCCGATTCAGCCGAGGCGCCCTGGACGCCGATGATCGAGGGGAGCGGGGGCGGTGGGGAGCCGTCAGCTCTGGGGGATGACCTGGGAGACGTGATACTGGCGAATCTTCCAGTCGTCGTTCTCGCGGTGCAGGACGAGGGACATGTGGACCTTCGCCTCCCATCCGTCCGCACCGCTGAAGGTGACGTCGGCGAAGCCGCCGGCGACCTGTTCGCCGATGGAGAAGGTGTGGAGGACCGTCACCTCCGCGCGCCGGTCGTCCGCGACC
>NZ_JBFBCB010000015.1:0-140360 GCF_040682975.1 Streptomyces sp. NPDC051051 | reverse complement strand
CTCCCCCTCACCCCCAACGGAAAAGTCGACACCAAAGCCCTCCCCGCCCCCGACCACCACCGACCCGACCTCACCACCACCTACACCCCACCCCGCAACTCGACGGAGAAGACCATCACCGAAGTGTGGTCCGAGATCCTCGGCATCGACACCATCGGCATCCACGACAACTTCTTCGAACTCGGCGGACATTCGATCAGCTCGGTGCGTGTGGTCTCGCGACTGCGGAAGGCCGGTTTGGGCGTCGCCCTCCAGCAGATCGCGCGCCACCCGACGGTGGCCCAGCTGGCGGCCGCGCTGGACGTCCCGCAACCGGCTTCGTCCGGGCTCGTGGTACTCCTTTCGGCCGTGGCCGATCCCGAGTTGCCTGCCCTGTTCTGCGTGCACCCGGGAGGCGGCAGCACCCACCCGTACCGAGCGCTCTCACGGTGCCTGGCGGGCACGTTCACCGTGTATGGCATCCAGGCTCCGGGACTGAACGCGGACGAGGCGCCGCTCGTCGGGATCGAGTCGATCGCGGAACGGTACTGGCGGGAGATCCGCAGAGTGCAGCCCGCGGGCCCGTGCACGATCCTCGGATGGTCGACGGGTGCTGTGATCGCGCACGCGATGGGCGTGAGGGCCCCGGAGGAGGTCGCCGGCCTGTTTCTGCTGGAGCCGGCGGTGACTGGCCACGACCAGCGGGACCGCTTCCAGCGGCACGCCGAGGTGTACCGCCGGGTGAACGCGTTGTGGCGTCGTGGTCAGAACGAGCACGGCGTCGAACGGATGGCCACGGAGCGGGAGTTGCGGCGCCTGGCGCCGGAGATGAACCTCGACGAGGATCTGGTCACGCTCGATGAGTGGCTGCCCTATGCGGTGCTGGAGGCCGAGGTGCGCTCGCTTGCTGCCTACCGGCCCGGACGCTCGGGGGCCAGGGCGACGCTGTTCGTCAGCGACACGGTGCGTGACGGCAGCGGTGACGAGGTGCCGGAGGCCCGTTACCTCGCCCACTGGCGCGGGCTGTACCCGGAGGGTCTGGCTCAGCGGGCGATGCCGGGCCGCCACATGGAGATGGTCAGGGGCGACGAACAACTGGAACTCGTGGTCTCCACGCTGAGAGAGGCTGTGCCGACGGCTGCCGTCGACCGGGAACGGGAGCTGCTGTCGGCCTGACCGGGAAACCTCGCTGGGATACCGGAGCCGACAGCCAACGAGGGGCACGCCACGATGGCGGTTTCCGGGGATCGTCGCAATACCTGGTTGGTTTGATCAGGCAGTGAGCAGTGCATGCAGGCGCTCGGCTGGGGTTTCCCAGCCGAGCGTTTCGCGTGGGCGGCAGTTGAGCTGGTTGCCGATGGCGGCCCGGTGCTCGAGGGTGCGGACGGACAGGTCGGCCCCTTTCAGGAAGTACTGCCGCGGAATGTTGTTCATGTTCTCGTTCGAGCCGCGCTGTCCAGGGCTTGCCGGGCCGCAGGAGCAGACCGGGATGTCGGTGACGAGGGTGAACTCACCGTGCCGGGCTGTCCCCGAGTCCCGGCCCCAGGTCGGGGACTGCATCGACTGAGCAGGCAGAGTCTGGACGGTGGCTGTCAGCGTGGCAAGGACGGTCTCGGCGTTTTGATCGCCGGCAGGTACAGGAGCATGAGACAGCGAGTCGCGTGTTCGCTCAGGGGGGCGTTGCGCCACTTGTTGCCTGTGCTGCGATCAATGCCGACGATGCGAGACGCTTCGGTGTCGCTGTAGCCCTGCTGCACGAACCGGGAGTGTGCCTCCCGTTCCCGTGACGGCTTTCCGGGACCCTGCGGTCTCCGGTCCCCTCGGATCTCGAAGTCCATCGCATCCCTTGAGCTGGGGTGTTGCAACGTCCACCAGAACCCGAGGACCCCGTGGCGAGCCCTCTCGTTCTGTTCACCGATCCGTCGTCGTCTGTGAGTGGTGGGGTTGCGGCCCCGGAGTGCGCGCCTGGCTCGGTTCCTTCCTGGTCGGTCGCGCCCTGCTCCGCGCCGCCCCGTCCCACCTGGCGTCACCGAGGTCTCGTCCGGACCCGTCAGGACGCAGCGCGCCTCGTGCACCTGGGCCCGGCAGGCCGCCGCGGGGACCCGGCTCGTGCTGTCGGCCAGGGCGGCGGGGCCCGGGGTGCCACTGTCCCGGACCGCCTCGGGCGCACGGCTGGTGACGTCGCAACCCCGCCCTCCCCCTTTCCGTAGCCCCATTTTTTGTGCCCTGTTCCCCAGGAGGCTTTCTCTCTTGCCCTTGTGGCGCACACGACGACGCCCCGGTCGCGTGCCCCCCACCTTGTGTTCGGTGGGAGCACGCGACCGGGGCGTCGGGGGGCAGCGGCCGGAGCCGCCCGGTTCACCAGCGCTTCAAGTCGGGGAAGAAGCCTGGTATCTCGGTGGCCCGGCCGGTGCGCACGGCGGTTCGGTAGATGTGGTAGCCGACGGCCAGGTCGAGGACGCCGAGGCCGAACGGGGAGAACACGGTGGGGCGGTCGTGGCCAAGGGTCACGTCACCGCGCAACACGTCGGCGAGCGTGCCGTCGATGAAGTCGCGCGTGCCGTACTCCGTTTCCGTGAGGTGGGGCGAGGTCTGTGCGGTGAGGCAGTGGTCGATGTCGTCCAGGATGTTGCGGCACTTGATCATGACGGTGGGGTGGATGTCGCGCAGGGACAGGTTCAGGATGAGTTGGCCCGGCAGGAGGGTCTGTCCGTCCGCCAGCCAGGGCGCCGGTGCGGTGGTGGCGAGGATGACCAGATCGGCTGTGGCCAGGGCCATGTCGATCTGTGACACGACCCGGGTCTGCCAGCCGTGGGCTTCGGCGGCGTAGGTGGCGAAGGTCTCGGCGTACGTGTCGACGTGGTCGTGGACCAGGCATTCGCGGATGTTGGTGTCGCGGGCAGCGAGGAAGTCGGAGACGGTCCGGCCGATGATGCCGGCGCCGACGAAGAGGACCGTCTTCGGGGTGTCGCCGTCGGCGAGAGTCTCCACGGCGAGCGCGGCGGACGCCGCGGTGCGGGCGGCGCTGATGCCAGACGCCTCCAGGCAGGCGAACGGGTAGCCGGTCTCGGCGTCGTTCAGCAGCAGGACGGCGGAGGCGCGCGGCAGGTTCTGGCGTACGTTCTGTGGGTAGCTGGCGATCCACTTGAGGCCGGAGACCGGTGTGTCGCCGCCGAGGTGGGCGGGCAGGGCGATGATCCGGGCGCCGGGATCATGCGGGAAGCGCAGGAAGTGGCTGTTGGGGTTGACGGTGGCCCCGCGGCTGTGTTGGAGGTAGGTCTCCCGCACGAGGTCCAGGACGTCCGACGGCGCGGAGCTGATGACGTCCTGGGCGACGGAGCCGTCGATCACGTGGAAGGTCGACATCGGTGGTTGCCTTTCGAGGGCAGGTGGCGTGGGCGAACCGTTGGAGCGGGCGAGGTCATGTCAGGACACCGAAGTTCCGCTCGACCCAGTCGTCGTTGTAGATCGTGCCGAGGTAGCGCTCGCCGAGGTCGGGGGAGACCGCGGCGATGCGGGAGCCGGCTGGGAGGGTGTCGGCCCGGTGGCGGACGGCGGCCAGGACTGAACCGGTGGAGCCGCCGGTGAGCAAGCCGTGGGTGCGGGCGAGCAGTCGGCACTCGCGCACGGCATCCTCCTCGGCGACCAGTACGACGTCGTCGGCGAGGCCGGGTTCGAACAGTTCGGGGATGCGGCTGGCGCCCAGTCCGGGGATGCGTCGAGGACCGGGGGTGGTGCCGAGGATGACGGAGCCGAGGGCGTCCACGGCGACGATCCGGGTGTGGGGCGAGAATTCGCGCAGGTACTGCGCGCAGCCCATGAAGGTGCCCGTGGAGCCGACGCCGATGAACAGGTAGTCGAGGTGTTGGACCTCCTTCAGCAGGGTGCGCGCGGTCTGTTCGTAATGGACGCGCGGGTTGGCCGGGTTGGCGTATTGGTTGAGCCAGACCACGGTCGGGTCCGCTTCGATGCGGCGCCGGATGTGGGCGATGCGTGACTGGAGGAAACCGCCGTTGGTGTCGACGGTGTCGACGACGACCACCTCGGCGCCCAGGGCGCGCATGTGATCGATGCTTGTGGCGTTGGTGTTCGGGTCGACGACGCAGGTGAAGCGGTATCCCTTGGTGGCGCAGATGGAGCTGAGTGCGATGCCGAGATTGCCGGAGGAGGACTCGATCACGCGGGCGCCCGGGGTGAGGACGCCGCGGTGCTCGGCGTCCTGGACGAGGCTCAGCGCGGTCTTGAGTTTGACGGAGCCGGCCGGGTTGAGGCCCTCGATCTTCAGGAAGACGTCCGAACCGGGCACCATCCGGGGCAGCAGGACGAAGAGGTCGTCGGTGACCAGTTCGTAGGCGTGTTCGTAGATCATGACCGGGGCTCCCACAGGTCTTCGGGGCCGGTCTCCTCCGCCGAGTAGCGGCCCAGCGCGCTGACGGCCATGCGCAGTTCCAGCGCCATGGCGTCCAACAGGCGCTCGAGTCCGTGCTCGGGGTCCTCGTCGGCGGCGATCAGGGCGGCGCGGCCGAGGCCGACGGCGCGGGCGCCGAGGGCGAGCAGTTTCACGGCGCGGATGCCGTCCCAGACGCGTCCGCTGGCGAGGAGGGCGCGGCCGGTGGAATCGACTTGGCGCAGGCATTCGGCGAGGGGCAGCCCGACATGGCCGAGGAAGCCGGTGGGGGCCCAGCCGGTGCCGCCCTCGGCGCCGTCGACGGCGACGGCGTGGGCACCGGCGTCCCAGGCGATGGTGGCGGCGTTGCCGACGTCGCGGCCGGGGAACAGTTTCACCCAGCAGCGGGCACGCGGGTAGTTGTTGCGCATGAGCTGGATCTGTCGGCGGAAGATCTCGTCGGTGAAGGTGCCGGGGCTCGCACAGCGCAGGATCGATGAGGCGCCGGGGCCGAGGCGTTCCACTGCGTACTGCCCGGCGAGGTCGGATGCGACCGCTTCGCTGATCATGGTGAGGCCGCCGAGGCCGGGCTTGGCACCCTGGCCGACCTTGAGTTCGAAGCCGAGGCGGCCCGAGGTGAGGAGACCGGTGACGGCCGGGTCGCTGTAGACGTGGTTCCAGACCTCGGAGTCGGCGTCTTCGGTGCTCTGCTGGATGCAGATGCCGCCGACGCCGTCGGGGAGTTCCTCGCAGTATGCCTGGATGCGTTCCAGCAGGCCCTTGCGGTGGTCGTCGCCGCCGGCGCGGAAGCCGTTCATGGGGGCGACGTTCTCGCCGATGACCATGGGGATGCCGAGTCGTCCGGCCTGGCGGCTGAGCGCGAGACTGGTGCCGGCGACGCGGGTGGAGCCGAGCGCCGACAGGTAGACCGGCAGCGGGGAGGTGAAGCCGCCGAGGTCGGTGTCGAGGCGGACGTCCGAGTAGAGGGGTTCGCGGCCGAGGTCGATGAGTGCGGCGAGGCGGCCCGGCATGAAGACGGGCGGGGCCAGGCGCAGCGCGTCGATCTCGTCACCGGTGGGTTCGGGGGAGGCGCCGAAGACGGCGGTGCCGTAACTGTCGAGGGGCGGGAAGACGGCGGCGGCGCCGTTGCGGGCCCGGGCACGGATGGTGTCCTCGGGCAGGCCGGGTGCGGTCAGCCGGGTCACGGCGACACCACCCCTGCGATCTTCGGGAAGGCGGTGGTCTGCCAGGCGGAGTCCAGGCCGGTGACCCAGCGGGTCAGGCGCTCCAGGCCGATGCCGAAGCCGGCGCTGCTGGGGATGCCGTGACGGGCGACGTCGAGGTACCAGGCGTACTTGGAGGGGTTTTCGCCGGTTTCGCGCATTCGGGTGACCAGTGTTGCGTAGTCGAACTCACGTTCGCTGCCGCTGCAGAGTTCGCCGCAGCCCTCGGGGGCGATGAGGTCGAAGTTGAGCAGGGTGCCGGGTTCGGCCGGGCTCTCCTTGTCGTAGAAGCCGCGGGAGCCCTTGGGGTAGCCGACGATGAAGAACGGGGCGTCGGCCTGGAGGGATATGCGTTCCTCGGCCTCCCAGTCGATCTCGGTTCCGGCGTCCTGCGGGTAGCCGTCGCGGCGCAGGCCGTCGACGACCTCGCCGTGCGGGACGCGGGCGAACGGGCGGGCCACGTATCGGCGCAGGGCGTCGGGGTCGCGGCCGAGCACCGCGAGATCGGCGCCGCACTCGTCGACGGCGGTGGTCACGGCGTGGCGGACCAGTTCCTCGGCGACGTCCATGGCGACGTCACGGGTGGCGCCCGCGTACTCGACGTCGATCTGCCGGAACTCGGCGAGGTGACGATGGGTGCTGCTGGTCTCCACGGGTTCGAGACGGACGTTGGGTGCGACGAGGAAAATGCGGTCGAAGGCCAGCAGCGATGCCTGCTTGTAGAGGATGGCGCTGGTCATCAGCTTGTAGCGGTGGCCGTAGTAGTCGACGTCGACCTGCTTGGCGCCGCGCGAGCCCGGGTCGGTGACGGGGCCGATGACCGGGTGAGCCATTTCCACGGCGCCGTCGGAGCGCAGGAAGGCGCGGGCGCCGGCCACGAGTGCCTGCTGGATGCGCAGGGCCGCGCGGGTTCGCGGGTCGCGCAGGTGTTCCAGCGGCGAGGGCAGCCCGGGGGTCTCGAGGGCCGGCGAGAGATCCATCTGGAGTGTCATGTTCGTCCTGTCCTGTCGTTACCGGGTGGGGGTCACCGGCCACCGGCGGCGGAGGGGATCCGGGGCGAGGCTGCTTGGGTCAGCTCGCCCTGCCGAGGAGGGCAGCGGGGTCGTCGTAGCGGTTCTTGACGTGGTTGAGCGCGTGCAGCAGTCCGGACGAGGTCAGTCGCCGGGACGGCGGTGCCGCGGTAGGTCGGCCGAGCGGGAGCGATCCGGTGCGGGACCACTCCAGTCGGCCGCGGTCGGAGATGAAGCTGCGGGTACGTCCCGCGTTGTCGGGGTGCAGGCAGAAGGGGACGTCGAGGTAGCCGTGCGCGAAGGCACGGATCAGGGCCTGGCCGAGGTCGTCGTGCAGGTGCAGGACGGCCTCGACGAGGGAGCGGGCCTCCGCTTCGATGCCGGTGGACGGTGGCGGAGGAGCCGGCCGCGCGGTGCGGGCGGCGGCGGCGGCGGTCTCCAGTGCGGTGACGTTCTCCTCGACGGAGGGGATGCGGGCCGACTCCGCCGGTGTCTTGACGATGAGACGGGCGGCCCCGGTGCGTACGGCGAGCCGGGCCGCGTCCGCGACCAGCCGCAGTGCACCCACCCGGGTCTCCGGGTAGACGCCCATGTACGCGTAGACGACCACGTGCCAGGAGGCGTCCGGGAGGTGGTCGGCGGCCAGGGCGCGCAGTGCGTGGACGGCTTCCTCGTCCTGTTCGGGGCTGATCTGCTGGGCGTAGCTGAGGGAAACGCTGCGCAGGCCGTGTCGGTGGAAGAACTTTGCTTCCAGGACGGAGAGAGCGACGAGAAGGGAGGGCGGGCAGAGCTGGCCCAGCATGCAGCCGCCGAAGGTCTCCAGATGCGGTTCGACGCCGGTCTCGCGCAGGGCGGCGAGGCTGCGGCATGCTTCGGCCCAGGCGCGGACCGAGGTGGCCAGCGGGGTGCGGCCGTAGGGCAGGCAGTAGGAGACGGGGCCGCCCTCGGTGGCGTCGAGTCCGGCGGCGATGAGGGCTTCGACGATGCGCCCGGGCCGTGCGGAGCCGTGCCGCACCTGCACGGGGAAACCGGGCCCGTGGACGCCGTCGAGAAGACCGGTGGTGGTCTCGCGGTCCATGCTGACCAGCGGATAGCCGTTGAGGTGGTGGCCCTGGGCGATGGCGCGGGCGGCGGCGGTGTAGTCGCCGACGCGGGTGAAGCTGTCCAAGGTGAGGGTGCCGACCGTAGTGGCGTCGGCGGCCCGGGTGGCGATCAGGCCGGCACGCATCCGGGCGGGGTCGGCGAAGCCCATGCGGGGCTGCACGACGAGGGTACTGGTGCGAACGGCGTCCGCCATGAAGCGGTGGAAGGCGCCGGCGGGCGGGGCGGGTTCAGCGGACGGCATCGGCGTGGGACCTTCCGTGCTGGCGCTCGTGCGGGCCGTCCAGGAGGGCGAGCAGTCCGGGAACGGCGTTCGCGCCGGTCAGGACGGCGTCGAAGCCGGCTTCGGTGAGCGCGGCGTGGACTTCTGGGGCGGGACTGCCGGAGGTGTCCAGCTTGCCTCCGACGACGAGCGGCACTTCGGTCAGCGCGGGTACGGCGCGCACCGCCCGGGCCAGACCCGGGGCCTCTTCGGCGCCGTGTCCGTTGACCGTGCTGACGACGATGAGGTCGGGCGTGCGGGCCGTGGCCTCCTCGACGAGGACGCCGACCGGGACGCACGCGCCGAGATTGGTGACCTCCCAGCCCTGCTCCTCGAGCAGCAGTTGCAGGAAGAGCAGGTTCCAGGTGTGTGAGTCCGAGGCGATGGTGGTCAGAACCGCGTGACGCGGGCTGTCCGGGGGCTGGTGATGCGGGTACACGACCGGCTTTTCCTCTCGACACCGTGATGGGGCCGCGACCGCTGCGATCGGGCCGGGTGCCCGTGAAGGCCCCCAATGGGGCGTCCGGGCTGTCCACTAGTGACGCCGTCCATGGTGGTCAGCGGTGATTGCCGGCGGCACTGGGCAGTTGTGACCACCCCACGGGGCGTCATTTGTGCCCACTGGGGGCCCCCGCCCGCGCGCCCTAGCGTGCATGTCGCGGACGTTCTGCCGGGGCCGTGGTCTTGCCGGCGGCGCGGCTCCCGGCCCGTCCGGGGCCCCCGCCCCACCCCTCACCGCCCGTCGTACGACGTGCCGCCCGTGAATCGCTTGTACCGCTGACGATGTCCTGACGATGGGGAGTGAACGGTGGCTGATCACCAACTGGGGGAGCGGAGGCACGAGTCGGCAGACATGGAGCCGCTGGAACTGCCTTCGGACCGACGGCCGTCGGACGACGGCCCGGGCCCTGCGGACCGGGTCCTGTTCGACATACCCGCCCGGACCGCGGACGCGCTGGCCGCGCTGGCCCGCGACGGCGGCGTGGAGCTCCCCGCGGTCCTGCTGACGGTGTTCCACACGCTGCTGGGGCGGTACGCCGGCCGGGGCGACGTCCCGGTAGCGGTGCCGGTGGACACCCCGGACACGGCGATCATGGTGCGGGGCGCGAACGGCGATCCGGCGTTCACCGAGGCCGTGGCGCACGTCGCGCGGGGCATGGCGGACGCCACCGACCGGGGGCCGGTGCCGCTTGCGGTGCCGGCGGACGCGGTGGCGTGGTTCGCGTGGCGCACGGCCGTCCAGGAGGCCGCCGTATTTCCGCCGGACGCACACATCACCCTGGAGGTCGTCGCGGACGGCGGCGGACTGAGCGGTGTCCTCGGCTACCGGACCGACCTGTTCGAGCGGGCCACGGCGGAGCGGATGGCGGGGCACCTCGCGACACTCACGTGCTCCGCGACCGACGCGCCCGGGGAGCCGCTCAGCGCGCTGGAGATGCTGACGGAGCCGGAGCGGCACCGGATCCTGACCGAGTGGAACGGACCGCGGTCCGCGTTCCCGGACACCGCCACCGTGCACAGGCTGGTGGAAGAGCGTGCCGCTCACCAGCCCGATGCGGTGGCCCTGGAGTACGGCGGGCGACGGCTGACCTATCAGGAGCTGGACGAGCGGGCCGAAGGGCTGGCGCGGTACCTGGCGGAGCGGGGCATCGGTCCCGGCGCGCTGGTCGCGGTGTGCCTGGACCACGGCCCGGACCTGGTGTGCGCGCTGCTCGGTGTGCTCAAGTCGGGCGCTGCCTACGTGCCGTTGGACCCGGCCTACCCGGCCGAGCGGCTGCGGTACATGGTCGAGGACAGCGCCGCCCCGGTGGTGGTGACGCAGTCCGCGTACGCGGGCCTGTTCGCATCGGGCACCGCGCTGCTGCTGGCCGACCGGGAGTGGCCGGCCGGCACCGGCACCGCCCCGGCCGTCGCCGCCGGCCCGGACGACGTGGCGTACGTCATCTACACCTCGGGTTCCACGGGCCGCCCCAAGGGTGTGCGGGTCGGGCACCGGGGCGTTGTCAACTACCTGCACTGGTGCGACCGGAACTATCCGCCGGCGCCCGGCGCGCGGACAGGTTCGCTGCTGTGCTCGTCGGCGGCGTTCGACCTGACGGTGACCGCGCTGTTCCTGCCGCTGGTGCAGGGGCTGTGCCTGGTGGTGCCGCGGCCGGAGCCGGGCCGCACGGTGTTCGACGCGGCCGTGGACATCGTCGCGTCCGGTGTCCCGATCAGCTTCCTGAAGGCGACGCCTTCGCACCTGGAGCTGCTGACCGCCCGCCTGGAGCAGGACGGCGTCCGGCACGCCATCGGCACGGTGGTCGCCGGCGGCGAGGACCTGACACCGGCGCTGGCGCATCGGGTGCTGGCCCTGGGCGGCGGGGACACGGCGATCGTCAACGAGTACGGGCCGACCGAGGCGACCGTCGGCAACGTGGTCGGCCGGACGGTGTCGGTGGAGCCGACGGCGGACCACGTGCCGATGGGCCGGGCGATCGACAACACCGAGGTCTACGTGGTCGGGGCGCACGGTGAGGTCCAGCCGGTCGGAGTGCCCGGTGAGCTGCTGATCGGCGGTGTCAACGTGGCCCTCGGCTATCTGGGGCGGCCCGAGCTGACGGCGCGGCGGTTCGTGCCGCACCCCTTCTCGGCCGATCCCGAGGCCCGCGTGTACCGCACCGGCGACCTGGTGAAGTGGCTGCCGGACGGGCGCTTGGTCTACCTGGGCCGGATGGACGACCAGGTCAAGCTGCGCGGACACCGGGTGGAACTCGGAGAGATCGAGAACGCCCTGCTGTCCCTGCCGGACGTCGCGGCGGCCACGGTCGTGGTCCGCGAGGACGCCCCCGGTGACAAGCGGCTGGTGGCGTACCTGGTGCCGGCCGGCGGCGCGGCCGTGGCCGTGGCCGGGCTGCGCGCGGCGCTGGCGCGGGAGCTGCCCGCGCACATGGTGCCCGTCCGGTATGTCGTACTGGAGCGGCTGCCGCTCACCCCGAACGGCAAGGTGGACCGGCGGGCCCTGCCCGCACCCGAGAGCCACCGCCCGGACATCTCCGCCGCGTTCACCGCGCCGCGTACGCCCACGGAGCGGGCGGTCGCCGGCATCTGGGCCGAACTGCTGGGCGTCGACGCGGTCGGCGCGGACGACGATTTCCTCGAACTGGGCGGGCACTCCCTGCTGGCCGCCCAGGTCGCCTCCCGGCTGCGCCGGGACCTCGGGGTGGACGTGCCGCACCGGACGCTGTTCGACGCGCCGACACCGAAGCTGCTGGCGGCTGCAGTGGACACGCTGGGACCGGGCACCTCCGCCGCGATCCCGCGGGCGGACCGCTCGGCAGGATCCCTGCCGCTGTCCTTCGCGCAGCAACGCCTTTGGTTCCTTGACCAGTTGGCGCCGGGCCGGGCCGAGTACACGATCCCGGTGGGGCTGCGGGTGAAGGGGGACTTCGTGCCGGACGCGTTCAGCGCCGCGCTGAAGGCGCTGGCCGCGCGGCACGAGATCCTGCGGACCCGGTTCGTCGCGGACGGCACGGGACGCCCGTTCCAGGTCGTCGACGTCGTGCGGGAGGTGCCGGTGGACGTCCATGACGCCCGGCACCTCGGCGCCGGCGCCGCGCGGGAGATTCTGCGCGAGGCGGCGGGAAGGCCGTTCGACCTGGCCGCGGGGCCGCTGCTGCGCGCGGTGACGGTACGGGTGGCCGACGCGGAGTGGCTGCTGCTGCTCGCCGTGCACCACATCGTCTCCGACGGCTGGTCGGAGGGCATCCTGGCGCGGGAGCTGGGCGAGCTGTACGGAGCGGCGGTGGCCGGCCGGCCGGCCGGCCTGACCCCCCTCGGCCTGCAGTACGCGGACTTCGCGAGCTGGCAGCGCGAGGCGCTGGACGGCCCGGCGCTGGCAGGACAGTCCACGTACTGGCGGGAGCGGCTCGCCGGAGTGCGGCCGCTGGAACTGCCGGCCGACCACAGGCGGCCGGCCGAGTGGTCGGGCCGGGGCGGCACGGTCTCCTTCTCGGTGCCCGCCGACGTGGCCGGCGCGGCCCGGCGGCTGGCGGCGGGTCAGGGAGCGAGCCTGTTCATGTCCCTGCTCGCGGTGTTCCAGCTGCTGATGGCGAAGTACAGCGGCCAGGACGACATCGCGGTCGGCACGCCGATCGCGGGCCGCAACCGGGCCGAGACCGAGGACCTGATCGGCTTCTTCGTCAACACCCTGGTCCTGCGCACGGACCTGTCCGGCGACCCCGCCTTCACCGAGCTGCTGGCCCGGGTCAAGGACACCGCGCTTGGCGCCTACGACCACCAGGACCTGCCCTTCGAACGCCTCGTGGAAGAGCTGGCCCCCGACCGGGACCTGTCCCGCAACCCGCTGTTCCAGACGATGTTCGTGCTCCAGAACACCCCGGACGGCCATGCGTGGCGACTGCCCGGAACGGTCGTGGAGCCGGTCGCGGTCCGTGCGGAGGAGGCCAAGTTCGACCTGACCCTGTTCCTCACCGAGCGGCCCGACGGCTCGCTCGACGGCGATCTGGTCTTCGCCCTCGACCTGTTCGCACCGGACACGGCCGAGCGGCTGGCCGAGCACTTCACCACGTTGCTGCGCGCGGCCGTCGCCGGCCCGGAGCGCCGGCTGTCGGATCTGGAGGTGCTGGCCGGCGCCGAGCGGCGCCGGGTGCTGGCCGACTGGAGCAGGGCGGAGGCCGCCGCGGACACCGGGGCCGAAGCCGGTGCCGGGGCGACCGTGCACCGGCTCGTCGAGGAGTGCGCCGCTCTGCGGCCGGACACCACGGCGGTGCTCTCGGCCGGCAGGGAGCTGACCTACCGGGAGCTGAACGCGAGAGCCAACCAGCTGGCCCGGCACCTGCGTTCTCGCGGAGCCGGTCCCGGGACCGCGGTCGCCGTGTGCCTGGAGCGCGGCCCCGAGCAGATCACCGCACTGCTCGCGGTCCTCAAGTCCGGCGCCGCCTACGTGCCGTTGGATCCGGAGCACCCGTCCGACCGGCTTGCCTACATGGCCGAGGACGCGGGGGCCGCACTCGTCGTCACCGACGCCGTCGGGGCCGCACGGCTGCCCGAGGAGCCCGGCCGGTTCCTCACCGACCGGGACTGGCCGTCCCTCGCGGACCTGCCGGCGCACGACCCGGAACCCGCGGCGACCTCCGGCGACCTGGCGTACGTGATCTACACCAGCGGCTCCACCGGCCGGCCCAAGGGCGTCGAGGTCGAGCACCGCAGCCTGGTCGGCCTGGTCCGCTGGACGGCCGACACCTTCGGCGCGGCCCCGGGCCGGCGTGTCGCGTTGCTGGCGGGGGTCGGGTTCGACGCGGCGGCCTGGGAGCTGTGGCCCGCGCTGGCGACCGGTGCCACCGTGTGCGTACCCGACGACACGGTGCGGCTGACGCCGGAGCTGCTCCAGCGCTGGCTGACCGAGCGACGGGTCACGGGCACCTTCGTCTCGACACCGATGCTGGAGGCGCTGGCGGCCCTCGACTGGTCGGAGCCGACCTCCCTCGAGTATGTCCTGACCGGTGGTGACGCCCTGCGTCTGCCGGCCGGGCTGCGCCTGCCCTTCCGCGTCGTCAACAACTACGGACCCACCGAGTCGACGGTGGTGACGACCTCGGCCGAGGTCGTCCCCGGCACGGCCGTGCCACCGATCGGCCGACCGGTGCGCGGCACCTTCGTGTACGTCGTGGACCGCCACGGCCGGCCGGTGCCGACCGGAGTGCCGGGCGAACTTCTCGTCGGTGGGACCGGGCTGGCGCGCGGGTACCGGGGGCAGCCCGGGCAGACGGCGGAGCGGTTCGTGACCGTCCACATCGACGGCGCGCCGCGCCGGGTCTACCGCACCGGGGACCGGGTGCGCTGGCTGGCCGACGGGCAACTGGAGTTCCTGGGGCGGCTGGACGAGCAGGTGAAGCTGCGCGGGCACCGTATCGAGCCCGGTGAGATCGAGGCGGTACTGCTGGCCGGCCCCGACGTCGCCGCGGCCACCGTCGTCGTCCGCGAGGACGCCCCCGGCGACAGGCGGCTGGTCGCCTACGTCGTCCCGACGGCGGACGGTACGGTGTCGGGCGAGGCCCTGCGCGGGCGGCTGCGCCGAGAACTGCCCGACTTCATGGTGCCGTCCGCGTTCGTGGCGCTGGAGCGGCTGCCGCTCACCCCGAACGGCAAGGTGGACCGGCGGGCGCTGCCCGTGCCACAGCCCCGAACGTCCGCGGCCGGTGGTCCGGCCCCCCGTACTCCGGTCGAGCGCGCGATCGCGGCGGCCTGGTCCCAGGTGCTGGGCACCGAGGTCACCGGTGTGGACGACAACTTCTTCGAGCTCGGCGGCCACTCCCTGCTCGCCACCCAGGTGACGTCACGGCTACGGGACGCGCTCGGGGTGGAGGTGCCGGTGCGGACCTTGTTCGCGGCACCCACCGTCGCCGGGCTGGCCGCGGCCGTGGCGGAGCCGGCGGCGGACGGAACGGCCGGCGTCGAGCGGATCGTGCCGGCCGACCGGACCGGCGGGCCGCTGCCGCTGAGCTTCGCCCAGCAGCGGTTGTGGTTCCTGGACCGACTGGAGCCCGGACGCGCGGAGTACACCGTGCCCTTCGCGCTGCGCGTCAACGGTGCGCTGGACACCGCGGCCCTCGACGCGGCTCTGACCCGCATGCTGGCGCGGCACGAGATCCTGCGGACGCGGTTCGTCGCCGACGAGGACGGGGAGCCGGCGCAGGTCGTCGATCCGCCGGCACCGGTGCGCACGGCCGTCCACGACCTGCGGCACATCGCCGATCCCGAGGAGCGGCTGGAGGCGGCACGACGCTTCGCCCAGGCGCAGGCCGCCCGTCCGTTCGACCTGGCGGCGGGACCGCTGCTGCGCACGCACCTGGTGCGGCTGGCCGACGAGGAGGCGCACCTGCTGCTGACGGTGCACCACATCGCCTGCGACGGCTGGTCGGAGTCGCTCATGGCGCGCGAACTGCGGGAGGGCTACCGGGCGACGACGACCGGCACCCTGCCCAAGGACACGGAACTGCCGGTGCAGTACGCGGACTTCTCCGTGTGGCAGCGGCAGAGGCTCTCCGGTGAAGTGCTGCAGGAGCAGTTGGCGTACTGGCGGGAGCGGCTCGCCGGTGTGGAACCGCTGGAACTGCCGACCGATCACCGCCGTCCGGCGGGACGGCCCGGCGGCGGCGACACCGTGACGTTCGAGGTGAGCGCGGTGGTGGCCGCCGGACTGCGGAAGGCTGCCAGAAGCGGCTCCGCGAGCCTGTACATGGTGCTGCTGGCGGCCTTCCAGGTGCTGCTGGCCAAGTACGGCCGCCAGGACGACGTGACCGTCGGCAGCCCGGTCGCCGGCCGCAACCGCGCCGAGACCGAGGACCTGATCGGCTTCTTCGTCAACACCCTGGTCATGCGCACCGACCTGTCCGGCGACCCCGCCTTCACCGAACTCCTCGACCGGGTCAAGGACACCGCGCTCGGCGCCTACGACCACCAGGATCTGCCCTTCGAACGCCTCGTGGAGGAACTCGCCCCCGACCGCGACCCGTCCCGCAATCCCCTGTTCCAGACGATGTTCGTGCTCCAGAACACACCGGACGAGCACGGCTGGAGCCTTCCGGGGCTGGACGTGCAGCCGTTCACGGTCACGCTGCCGGATGCCAAGTTCGACCTCACCCTGATGATGTCCGAGGACGCGGACGGCGGCCTGCGCGGCGTCCTGGAGTACCGGACGGACCTCTTCGAACGGGACACGGTCGCCCGCCTGGCCGGCCACCTGGGCACCGTGCTGGAGACGGTGGCCCACGAGCCCGCGGTACGCCTGTCCGGGCTCTGCCTGCTCACCCCCGAGGAGCGGCGGCGGACGGTGGTCGAGTGGAACGACACCGCCACCGCCTTCCCGGACACTGCCACGCTGCACGGTCTGTTCGAGGAGCGGGCGGCACGGCAGCCGGACACGGTGGCCATCGAGGGGCCACAGGGCATGCTGACCTACGGCGAGCTGAACGCGCGCGCCAACCGGATCGCTCACCACCTGCGCACCCAGTACGGAGTGCGGCCGGACATGCCGGTCGCGGTGTGTCTGGAGCGCGGCCCGGATCTGGTGACGGCCGAGCTCGCCATCCTGAAGGCGGGGGCGCCGTACGTGCCGCTCGACCCGGACTATCCGGCCGAGCGCCTGGCGTACATGGTGCGGGACACCGCGACCCCCGTCGTCCTCACCGCTACCGCGCACAGCGGCCGGCTGCCCTCGGACGTGCCGCTGCTGCTGCTCGACGAGGACACCGCGACGCTGGCCGGCGAGCCGGAAACCGACCCCCGTCCGGTCACCGCACCGCACCACCTGGCCTACCTGATCTACACCAGCGGATCCACCGGCCGTCCCAAGGGCGTGCAGGTCGAACACCGCAGCGTGGTCAATCTGGTGCACTGGACAGCGCGGGAGTACGGGCTGGAACCTGGTCAGCGGATCGCGCTGTTGGCAGGGATCGGCTTCGACGCGGCGGCGTGGGAGCTGTGGCTCGGCCTGACTCGGGGAGCGACCTGCTGCGTCACCACCGAGACGGTCAGGCTCACCCCGCACCTGCTGCGGGACTGGCTGTGCCAGCAGCGCGTCCACGCCACGTTCCTGTCCACGCCGATGCTCGAGGCTCTGGTGGCGCTGCCGTGGGCGGAGGAGAACACCCTCGACTACGTGCTGACCGGTGGTGACCGGTTGCGGATGCCGGCACAGGCCCGGCTGCCGTTTCGCGTGATCAACAATTACGGTCCCACCGAGACCACGATCATAGTCACCTCAACGGTGGTCGAACCCGGCGATGCGGTCCCGCCGATCGGCCGGCCCATCGCCAACGTCCTGGCGTTCGTAGTGGACCAGCACGGCCGACCGGTGCCGGTCGGGGTGCCCGGCGAACTTCTCCTCGGGGGGGTGCCGGTGGCCCGCGGCTACCGGGACAGGCCGGAGCTGACCGCGGAGAGGTTCACCGCGTACGAGGCCGAAGGGGTGAGTACCAGGGTCTACCGAACCGGTGACCTGGTGCGGTGGCGGGCGGACGGGCAGCTGGAGTTCCTGCGGCGGATCGACAACCAGGTGAAGATCCGCGGTAACCGCATCGAGCTCGGCGAGATCGAGGCCTCTTTGCTGACCCACCCTGGCATTGGCGAGGTCAGTGTGGTCGTCCGCGAGGACACGCCCGGCGACAAGCGGCTCGTGGCTTATCTGGTGGCCACCGGCGCGGACGCGCCGAGCACCGCGGAACTCCACGCCCACCTGGGGCGGTTCCTGCCCGACTACATGATCCCGGCGGCGTTCGTCACGCTGGAGCGGCTACCGCTGACCGCCAATGGCAAGGTGGACCGGGCGGCCCTGCCGGTACCGGACCACCAGCGGCCAGACCTGGGGACGGAGTACACCGCGCCGCGCAACGCCGTCGAGCGGACCGTCACCGTCGTGTGGCAGGAGCTGCTGGGCATCGAGCGTGTCGGCGTGCACGACAATTTCTTCCAATTGGGCGGGCATTCGCTGCTTGCCACACAGGTAGCCTCTCGGCTGCGAAAAGCGCTGCGAGTCGACGTGCCGGTGAGGGTCGTATTCGACTCTCCCACTCCGGCGCAACTCGCCCAGGGCATCGCAGACCTGATGATGGAGGCGATCACGGCGCAGTTCACGCCGGCCGGGTGATGACATCCGGTGCCATGCGGTGAAGGGGCCGGACCTCGATGACGAGGTCCGGCCCCTTCACGGTGCGCCCGCTCGCACCGGGTGCGCGACGGTTCAGGCCACGTCCTCGGCGCGGATGCCGCCGCTGGCGAGCGCGAGGACACCGAGCTGAAACCGGCTCTGGGCACCGAACCGGTCGGTCAGCTTCTCCGAGAGCCGGCGCACCGTGCGCAGTGAGACGTCCATCCGGCGGGCCGCCGCGGCGTCCGTGAGCCCCTGCGCCCACAGGCGGAGCACATGCTGCTCCTGGAGGGAGAGGTTGCCGCGGGTACGAGGGCGCGCCTCGGCAAGCGGCAGGGCTTCCTTCCACAACCGGCTGAACAGGGTCGCAAAGGCTTCCGTAACCGATTCGACGCCGCATGCCATCGCGCCGACCACGCTGCGGCCGCCGATGACCGGCACCACGACGTGTTTGCGATCGGAGAGGAACATCCACACCGGCAGCGAAGGCAGGGTCCGGACAGTGCCGCCGCACTCCTCGGTCCGGCGTAGGTGCTCCGTTGCCTCAGGGTCGTTCCGGACGCTCTCCAGCACGATGGCGCGTGCGGGAGTGCCGCGCCGCCGCAGTATCTCGTCCACCGGGCGGCCCGCATCGAGGACCACCGCGTCCAGCCGCTCGGCCGGGCCGACGGCCAGCCATTCGTTCGTGCATTCCTCGGCGAGAGAGGTGATGTGCCGCCACACGGCGTCCGTGCCGGCCAGCCACTCGACGTCCGGAATGCTCGCCCGGCCGCGCTCCGACAGCAGCCGCGTCACCTCCAGTCGGCTGCCCTCCACCTGGAGGCGGTGACGGGCAAGTTCGTCCTGCTGCCGGGCGAGCATCGCTGCCAGCCCGACCTCGGGATCGACCGGGCGCCAGCCGCTCGCGGAGTCCCCCGGCACGACGAGCAGTAGGGCAGACAGCCGCTCCAGCCCATTTCGGACCGTTTCCTCAGTCTCCTCCAGATGCTCGGCCAGCTCGGACACCTGCGCGCGGGGTCGGTCGACCATCGCGATGTACACACTTCGCGCAACGGAGTCGATATCCAGAGAGGTCCGCATGTCGTCCACTCCTGTATGTCTTGTCGTACGGCACCTGTTCGCTGCGGGACACGAGTTGAGATCGGGCCGACGGCGTTCCCTCGGGGAATGACCGCGGGCCGTCGGCCGGACACCAGTAGAACGGGAGCCGCCGCGACGACGGATGCGGGCCGATCCCCCAAGTTCCCCGCAGACAAGCGCGCCCGGGGCGGGTGAGGACATCACTGCGGACGGTGCTTGCGTCCGAGCGTCAATCCCCGGCGCACATGGCCACTGCACCCGCCGGACGAATCGGACACCACCGTGCGCACCGGCTGCTTCGTCGGCCGCCGACGCCTGCCTCGTGCGCACGTGCGCGTGCTCGTCGGGTCGTGCACACCCCCATATACCTGCAAGGCCAACCGCCCGCCCCGTACACCTCGGCCACGCGGCACCCGGCCCTGACACCAGCCGCGCACACTCCGCCGGCCTGCTCTTTCATCCCGTCAGGCGACACAGCCCGACCTGGTGCCGCGCGCTCCGCGGCCTCCTGCCCCCATCGGCCGGCGGCACCGGGCACGGGCTGCCGGAGAATATGGGGGACAGTTCCCTATGCGGGCCCCCACCACATCTGTGACCTTGTTCTCGTGACCGCATCAGCCGCACTCGCGACTCCCCCCGACGCGACCCCCCGGGCCCCCGCCCGGCGGGCCGCCACGATCCTTCAGGCCGGCACCGGCCGCGACCCGCTCCGCACCGGCGCCCCCGTCCCGACCACGCCGATCACCGAACTTCGCTGTGCCGGCCGGACCTTCGCACGCTGAAAGTCACCGGGCGGACCTCCTGATGCCGCTCGTTCACCTTCCCGCACCTGCCCTTACAGACACGAGGTTCCTCATCATGGCCGAGCTCCGTCGCGATGCCTCCTCCGCTCCCGCCGACCTCCCCGCCCGTCCGGCCGACACGGACGCCGCCGGCGGCATCACCTTGTCGGGCCGCAACCGCGCCTGCGCCCGAGCCCGTGTCCTGGCGGGCATGGTCCTCACCAGCGGTCTCGTCATCACCCTGACCTCGATCGACACCTCGGTCTCCGCCCCCCACTGAACGCCCGCACCGCACCGGGCGTCGGCGACAGCAGGACCGGCCGCATTTCATCCCCGCCGGTAACGCAGGGCGCACATCACCGGACCGGCGGAAACGGACCGATGCCAGGGACGGGGCCGCTTCAGCCGAATGAAGACGGCCCCTCATGGACGCGGTGCGGCTGGCGCGTACAGAGCTTCACGCCGGTCCGACGAGGACGGCTTTGCCCCACTCGCCGGGATCGGCCGGGAACCCCTACGCGTCCCGCAGGGCGGCCGACCATGCGCACAGTTCCGCGCGGTTCGCTGCCCCCGTCTTCGTGACCAGACTCGCAATGTGCTTTTCCGCCGTGCGCGGTGAGATGAACAGCCGGTCGGCGATGTCCTTGTTGCCCAGGCGCTCCGCCAACAGCCGGAACACCTCGAACTCCCGCACCGTGACGCCTTGAGCACGCAGCCGGTCGGGAATACCGCTGGTGCCGGTGCGGTGCTGGTGCACGGAGACGCCGAGCCGGCGCAACCCGGCCCGGCAGGCACCCGTGACAGCCTGGACGTTTCGCTCGTGGAAATAGTGCTCCGCCCGACGTAGCCAGCCCACCGGATCGCCCCAGCTGTCTTGGTGCGCCGCGTCCGCGATGAGTCGCAGCCCGAGATGCTGGGCCAGCGGGTACGGCTCGGCCACCGCCATCGCGGCCTCCACCGTGGCCGCCGCCTGCTCACCCGCACTCTCGCGGCCCAGCAGCACGGCATCGCCCAGCAGCACGAACTGACGGTTCCAGCGCATGCGGGCGGCGGCGGTGGCGGTGATCTCCTTGTGCCGGGCCCGGTCCGCGTCTCCGGCGAGCACGTCCAGCAGCAGGGCCAGACCGTGGGTGCCGCCGAGGTGGTAGGTCGAAGGGTTGCCCGCCTCCAGCGCCAGCACCTGCCGCAGCTCCTCCCGGGCAAGGTCGCGGTCTTCCTCCAGCAGGGCGCAAAAGGCCCGCGCCAGACCGTGGCCGAGCGCTTCCTCCTGCGAACCGGCGCCGTCCCACTCGGCGAAAGCCGCCAGCGACTGCTCCATCGCCGCGCGGTCGACATGGTGGGCGGCCAGGACCGCCTGGGCCATCAGGACATACCGTACGACGGGCGCGATACGTAGCCTTCGTACGACGGCCATGCACTCGGCCGCTGTCGATCGGGCGGTGTCGTAGCGGCCGCGCAGCACCGCGTCCAGCACGAGGATGCCGTCCACGGTATGGACGATGTTCACGGAGCCGAGCCGCAGTGCCTCCTCGCGGACCGCCAGTAGGCCCGCGGTGTCACCGTCGGCCAGCCAGGCGTTGCCACCGAGCCGGGTGGCCGCGTACATGCGCTGCAGAGGGAGACGGTGGCGCTCGGCCGTGGCCAGTGCCTGCCCGAGCATCGCCGCCGACTCCTCGGGGTCCCGCTCGCGGGCGACGGTCGCGAGCAGTTCCCGGGCCTGGCAGGCGACGACGGGCAGGCCGTGCCGTTCGGCGGTGTCGGCGGCGGACCGGGCCAGTTTCTCCGCGTGCTGGGTGCGGTCGGGCCCCGGCGTGTCGAGTGCCAGGTAGGCGGCCGTGACGTCGATGGCCGCGGCGGTCGACTCGTCCGGTGCCGTGGCCAGCACCTCACGGGCGCGAGCTATCTGCCGGTTGCCGTCGCTCCACCGGCCTGCCGTGTGGGTGACCTTGGCCAGCCGGGTGTGCAGAGTGGCCAGGCGGACGGGACTCAATCCCGAACCGTCCAGTGCGTGCAGGTCCTCGGCCAGGTCGAGGGCGCGGGTGAAGTCACCGGCCTCCGCGAGGGCCGGCAGCAGGTTCTCCAGCACCATGGCGCGCGACTGCAGATCGCCGGCGTCGGCCAGCAGGCTCTCGGACCGGCTCAGCAGGGTGACGGCGGAGCCGAGCGCTCCGGCCGCCAGCGCCCGGCCGCCCGCGTCCGCGAACAGCAGGCCCGCCTCGACCTTGTCGCCTGCCGTGCTGCGCAGCCCGGCCGCGAGCGGGCACCAGTCACCGGCCAGGTCCGGATGCAGTTCCTCGACCGCCTCCGCGCCCCGCCGGGCCAGGTCCGCGCGCAGGCTCGGGGTCATCTGCGTGAACAGGGCCTCCACGGTGAGCGAGTGACGGAAGGAGTACCAGTCCGGCGCGGGTTCGTCGGGAACCACCAGCCGCGCGGCCACCCCGGCGTGCAGATGGCTGAGCAGGGCCCGGTCGTCGATGCCGGTCATGCGTTGTAAGACCGTGAGCGGAAAGCGCCGTCCGAGCACGGCGGCGGCCGACAGCAGGGTCAGGCCCTGCGTGCCGAGTCGGTCGATACGCCGCAGAATGCCACGCGCCAGCGACGAGGAGACATCGCTGCGGAGGTTGTCGACGGCTCGCCAGCCTTCCGGCCCCTGCACCAGGGTGCCGGCTCCGATCATCGACTGGAGCAGTTCCTCGACCAGGTACGGGCTTCCTGAACTGTCTTCCCACAGCCGCTCCAGGACGGCCTCGGGCACCTGCTCCGGGCTGTCGGCTCCGAGCTGCGCCGTGATCATCTCGTGCGTTTGGGGCCGGGTCAGCGGCGGCAGTTCCACCAGGGTGGCGGCGCCGCGCCGACGGGCGGACTGCGCGAGGTCGAGGGCGTCGCTGAAATCCGTCCGGACCGTGGCGAGCAGTAGGACGGGCGAGTACTCCAGGTTGTCCACCAGGTATTCGAGAACGCCGAGCGTTTCCGGGTCGGCGTCGTGCAGGTCCTCCAGCAGCAGCAACTGGCCCTGCCCGCGCCCCGCGGCGATGAGCAGGCGCAGTACGGCCTCGCCCAGGATCACCATGGAACTGCTGTCCCGTTCTCCGGTGTCCCAGTCCGGGATCAGCCGTCCGAGGACCGGCCGGTAAGGGCCGAGGGCCAGGTCGTCCATGGGTTCGCCGCTGCGGAAAAGCGACATCAAGGCTTCGGTGAGCGGTCGGAACGGTACGGCTGGTCCCGTGGTGCTGCTGCGGCCTCGCAGCACCCGCATCCCGGCGTCCAGTGCCCCGCCGACGGCCTCTGCGGCGACCCGTGACTTGCCGACACCGGACTCTCCCACCAGGAACACGACACCGCCGCGACCCTGGCGTGTGTCGGCCAGGGCCTGATCCAGCAGGGCCAGTTGAGAGTCCCGCCCGACTAAAGAAGGCGTAGGGGAACGCATGAGCGCCGATAGTAATCGGACATCGCGGCTTGCGGCAGGTCGCGCGGCTGCGGACTGGTTCCACCGCCGCCGCGACGTGCCGAATACAGGCCGTCGCCATCATGTCCACGGGAACCGGCCCGGTGCCACCGCGATGCGGGAAGGAGGTGCTGAGCATGCTGATGACGCCGCTGGCGAGCCCATGGCGGCCGGCGCACGAGTGCGGGCGCTAACCGGATCGCGGTATGCGAGCGTGACGCGAAGTCGTGGGGAGGGGGATCGGTCAGTGACTGGAATCTTCCAAGAGCAGCAGGGACGGCACGGTTTCGGGGTGGGCGAGACGGAGGAGTCCGTAGCCGATGCCGGACAGTCCCGTCAGCAGCCCGGGGGAGGGGACGTGGTCGGGAGTGGCGCAATGATGGCTTTGCGTTTCAACCAGTGCGAGTACTTGTCCGGAATACCGGGGCAGCGCCCTGGCGGCCACCGTGTCGCCCCGCCCGGCGAGCACGGCCAGCGCCTCCAGCGTGCCGAGCATGCCCCGTTCGAGACTCAGATGGGGGTGCACCTCGGCATTGGCCAAGGAGGGTGTCAACGCGCTGGCGGCGCTCAGGGGTGCAGCGGCGGCCACGCCTGCAAGCCCGGTGCTCCAGGAGAGGTCCACGGGCGTGGTCTTCACGGTGCGGACCGCGGCACGCAGCAGCGTGTCGGCGGCTTCCGCGTGCGCGGCGGCGCGCTCCGGGCGACAGCCCGCGTAACGCTGCAGAGCCCAGCCGATCCCGGCCGCGCCGTCCGCGAACCCGGGCTTGCCGTCGACGACCGTGGCGTCCACGGGCGGGCCCGGTCGGTCTGGTTTGCGCACCGTCGCCAGCAGCAGGTCCGCCACCGCGTCGGCCAGCCGCAGGGCCTCAGGTGCTCCGGTCGCTTCGTGCGCCGCGACGGCGGCGGTCAGCGCCCCGGCCGCACCACCGGCCAATCCCGGATCGGAGCAGGCGGCGACGGCGTGTCCGAGCGCGGTGAGCGCGTCCGGCAGACAATTCGTCAGGTCCTGATGGAGCAGGGTCGACAGCCTCACGAGCGTGTGGACGACGCCGGCGAGACCGGCGTAAGCGCCGGGTCCGGCCGCCGCGCTCAGTTCGGGATCGGCGGCCAGCGCTTTCATCAAGGCGGGCAGCGGCCGGAGCGTCTCCTGAGCCAGCGCGGCATATCGACCGGCCCCGGTCAGTGCGTCCGCCTGCGCCAGGAACAGCGCCACTCCGCAATATCCCTGCCCCAGCCCGGCGCCCATCGGCAGTACGGCCCAGTGCGGCCCCGAAACCTGCTCCAGACCCAGCCAGTTGGTCCGGCCGCCGCTGCGTACCGCGCGGGCGGCGATCTCGTCGGCGATGCCGCACACGGCGGCCAGCAGCCGCGAAACGTCCGGCACGACCGCCGGGAGCGGAGCGAGAGCGAGTTCGGAACGCCGTGCCAGGGGCGAACCGGTGCCGCGTGCCGCCAGCGTGGCCGAGATGATCCACTCCTGGTCGTGGCAGTCGATCTCGTCCATCCGGGCCAGCTTCTCGCCGACCGAAGTCAGGGCGGCCACTGGCAGCACGTCCGGCAACCAGGTGCCATCGGCCGTCCGGACCCCCGTACCGGACGGCCGATGTACGAACAGGGGGACGTCACCGCGCCACAGCTCCGCGGTCTCGTGCTCGATCAGGCGCTGGCGCGCCTCGTCGTGTTCCGACTCGGTCCACAGCACCGCGAACACACCCTCCCGAGCCAGGGCGTCGCCGAGCAGCGAAGGGTGGGCGGACTCCTCCAGCAGCGTGGTGTAGAGACGCGTGGAACGCGTGATGAGCCGCGCGGGGCTGTCCGCGTGCTCCGCCAGCGGCCCACCTGGCGCGAGCAGGTCGCGACCGTGCGCGGCTAGCGCCGCGTAGCCGGCGCGGAATCCCTCCAGCAGGGCCGCCCTGTGGTCGGCTATTTCCAGAGGCACCCCCGCGGGCAGCGGCTGGTTCTGCGCGGCCGGGCTGAGTACCGCTCCCCGTACAGCCCGCATCGTATCCTTGCCGCTGTCCTCCCAGTACAGGCCCTCGCTCGGGAAGACACCCTCGGTATTGCGGCCCAGCGCGGAGATGTCGAGCGCGCCGTGCTGGCCGATCAGCAGGTGGGGCAGCAGGCAGGTGCGGTGCACGGAGGCCTGCAGGGCGTCCGCGGCCGGATCGGCGCCGGCCGTCATGGCCTGTTGTGGAAGACCGGTGTGCAGCAGGGTCTCCGCGTCCACCAGAACCGGCTGGTCACCACAGGCGATGACGTTCTCGTAGTGCATGTCGGCGCCGTCCACCGCGTACAGCAGGGCCAGCAACATCCCCTGGCGCCGGTAGAAGGCGTCGGTCTCGGTGCCCGACTGGCACCAGCGGTGCTCCACGAACTCCAGCCAGCCGTACTCCGGCCGACGCACACTGCGCGGCGTGCGCAGCGCGAGGCCGGGAACCTTGGCGTCGAGCCAGGTCGCCAAGTCGTCCAACAGACCGTGCTGCTCGAGCGGCCGGGGCTTGTACACAAGTCGGCCGCCGTCGGCGAAGCACAGGATCGCGACCGCCCGGTTGCCCTGGTGGGCGTCACCCAGACCGAGATTCACCCCGGCCAGCGCACCGGGCGCACACCCGTCGAGGAGCTTGATGACCAGGTCCTCCCGGTCGGTCTGGAACCGCGTCACCAGCTCCGCCACGGCCTCCGCTGCGTCCAGCGCGGTCCGCGCGAGCATCCGGGCCAGCACCGGGTAGGTCGTGAAGAGCGCGGACAGGCCCGGCCGACTGCCGGTGGCGGCGATGAACGAGGCGAACCGCTCACGCGGGTCCGCACCAGCGAGCCGCCGGGCGCCCCGGGCCTGGGACAGCTCATGGACCAGGGTCCGAGCTGCCTGCCGGGTTAGCTGCTCAGTCAGCCGCTGCTCGAACGCATCCCGCCACACGGCCTGTTCGCTCGCGGGAGCATCCACCGTACGGAGGGCAAGCCGGTCTGCAGCCGGGATGACAAGCGGCCGTACAACGGCCGCGAAGACATGGGGACCCGTACCGTCCGCGGTCGGCTCGTCGAGACTCTCGGGGGCGGCGGCCAGTGCTGCCTCGATGTAATCGGCCCAGTCGGGCTTGGCCACGCGGCCGGCGAGGCGCTCGGCGGTTTCCGCGGCCAGGGCCGCCGCAGTCGCCCCATCCACCCTGAGGTGCGCCAGCCGCAGAGCGAAGCCCTCTCCGTCCCCGAGGTCCCATGGAGCGTGCTCAGCGGCAGAACTGGTGGACGCCGCCGGGACACCGGGTGCGGCGAGCCGCTCCGCGAGGGTCAGCGCCGGGGCCCACCAGGCGAGCGGCAGGCGGGCGCTGAGCGGAGTCGGGAGGCTGGCGGTCCGGGAAGCCGGGAGGTCGGCGGTCTCAGTCACGAGGAAGAAGGTGCCAGACCTGCGCGACCCCCACATGGGGAAGTGACCCCCATATTCCTGCGCACCCACACCGATCGGAAGAGCTCACCGTGGAGACACCCGGTATCGGCGGTAACGGCCGGTCGCATGCGCACCCTGGGCGGTGCCCAGTGCTGCTCAGAACCGAGGCGCAGGCAGCAGCCGCGGTTCGATCCGCTCCTCCACCACCTCGGCGCCCTCGCGATCGACCACGTAGGCTGCCTTGCCCGGCAGTTCCGCCACGGCCTCGACCAATTCGGTGCCTCGGTAGACCAGACCCACTCCGTCGTCCGTGCAGTGAGCGGTCCGGAAGGCGCCCTCAGCGACCATTCGGTGGATCAGCGGCCGCCGACCCGCGTCAGAGTCGTAGTGCACGCCATTGCCGTACGGCAGCAAGCCCAGCCCGTCGGTGACCGGACGCAGCCCGGGGCCGAAGGAGTCCGTCGCGCCGCCCTCGAACCAGCAGAGGGAACCCGCACTGATTCCGGCGAGCACCACGCCCGCCCGCCACGCACGCCGCATGATCACGTCCAGGCCGTGCACCCGCCACACCGCGAGCAAGTTGGCCACCGAACCCCCCATCACCCAAACCACGTCGTGCGCGAGGACCGTATCCTCGACATCCTCGACATTCGGCATGGGAAACAGTTGCAGGGGAGTGAGGTCGTAGCCCGCCACCCGGGCCGCCTCCGTCACCCGCGCCGTCACGTGCTCGGCGTCACCGGTCGCCGTGCCGACGTACAGGACGCGAGGAGGCCTGCCGTGCACGCCGGACAGGTCGACCGCGTAGTGGACCAGGGCATCGAAGAGCAGCCGGGTGCGCGTACCGGCACGGTGCCCTCCGGACGTGGCGAGGATGGTCGGTTCCGCAGCGGTCACATGCGTGATCGTAGCGCCCCGAACTGCCTCTGCGAATGAGCGTTTTCCGACCTCACGTTGAGGTGCGGTGAAGGACGACGACGGCCTTCACGATGCCGGTGGTCCGGTTGGTGCTGCAGCGGAGCTTTCGCAGCAGGCGCCAGCCCTTCAGGACGGCCATGGCCTGCTCGCCGACGCGCCGGACCTTGGCATGACTGCTGTTGTGCCGTCGTTTCCCTTGCTTGAGCCGACGGCCCCGGAACGGGACGCGGAGGGAGCGGCCGCGGCACCTTGGTACGCCTTGATGCTCCTATGGACGTCAAGCAACTGATGCCAGGCGGTCTCTGCGGGGCCGGGTGAGCGCGTGGTAGACCTCGCGGGCCATGAAGCGTTTGAGGCAGCGGATGATGTCCTTCTTGGTCAGCCCTTGCTGGGTGCGGCGCGCGACATAGGCACGGGTGCGAGGGCAGTGGCGCATTCGCACTACGGCGATCATGTGGAGGGCCCGGTTGGCTTGTCGGTCACCGCCGCGGCTGAGCCGGTGGCGGTCCGTGCGGCCGGACGAGGCCGGGACGGGGGCGGCCCCGCAAAGAGCGGCAAAAGCGGCCTCCGACCGCAGGCGTTCGGGGTTGTCGCCAGCTGTGACCAGCAGTTGTCCGGCGGTCTCGGTGCCCACTCCGAACAACGGCGGCCAGGTCAGGAGCGGCAGCTGTGGTGAGAGCGGTCAGGTGGGCGCTGTCACGTTGGTCGGCCGGGTGGGCTGATCTCCTGGTTGATCTTGCTCTTCATCGAGATCAACGGTGAGCAGCGGTACCTGTGGCGGGCCGTCGACCAGGACGGCAACGTGTTGGACATCCTGGTGCAGAACCGGCGGGACAAGGCCGCCACCAGGCGCTTCTTGCGCAGGCTGATGCAGAAGACCGGTGCGGTGCCGCGGGTGATCGTCACCGACAAGCTCCGCTCCTACGGCGCTGCCCACCGCGAGGTCATGCCCTGCGTCGAGCACCGGCAGTCGAAGTACCTGAACAACCGGGCGGAGAAAAGCCACCAGCCCACCAGGCAGCGCGAACGGGCGATGAAAGGCTTCCGCTCCGTGGGCGGAGCACAGCGGTTTCTGTCCGCATTCAGCAGCATCACGCCCCACTTCCGACCCCGCCGCCACCTGAGCTCCGCACACGACTACCGCGCCGAGATGACCGTCCGTTTCGCGCTTTCGGGAGGAGTGTGCGGGCTGGCCGTGACGTCGCCTGGCGGTTACGGCCGCGGCTGGGTGAACAAGCCCTGCTCGGTCTCGACCAGGATCCCGCGCTCGGCGAGCCGCTTGAGCTTCAGACGGGTGTCGTTGATGTTGTTGGGCGCGATCTCCAGGTCCATCGCCTCGCACACCTGCCTCGCTCGTAGCGGCATATCGGCTGCGTCGAACACCGCCATGATCTGCTGGTAGGCCGGATGGTCCGGCAGCTTCGGGGCCGGCGGCGCGGGCAGTTGCGGATCGGGCAGCGCCAGCAGCGTCTTGCGGGTGATCCGGACCTCCTCGGCGGACCGGTCGAGTTCGTCCAGCAGTGCGGTCAGCTGCGCGATCTGCTCCCTCGTCGCTTCGGCCTGCACGGCGATCTCCCGTTCCTGCTCCTCCAGCCGCGCCAGTACCGCCCTGAGAGTCAGCTCCCCGCCGGTCATGTGCTGCGCCAAGGCCGCAGCGGTGGCCCCGGTCGGCCGGCGCAGTATCACCGCGGTCATCGCCCAGGACACCCGCGACTGCGAACTGCGCGGCAGGCGCTCGTAGTCGTGCTGGGAAACCACGCCATGCAGCTACTCACCTGACGCGAGCAGATGCGTTGAGCGTCATACGTTGTTGACGGAAAGTTTGGTGTTCAACGCGCAGGAGTCAGGGCTGCTGCCTGCTGGGGCTGCTCCTCCGGGTGCGCCTCACGCCCGCCAAACCATGCCACCGCGACCGCGCCTGACACCGCCAGGACGAAACCGAGCACAGCCATCCAGGCGAGACCAGCCCGTGAGGCGTCGCCGAGCCAAAGCACGCCGATAGCGCCGGGCAGCACGGTCTCACCAACGACCAGGGCGGCCGTGGCCCCGTTGACCGAACCGATCTGCAAGGCGACGGTGTGCAGGTACATCCCACCTGCGCCGGCCGTCACGATCGCGTACAGGGCCGGATCCGTAAGCACGGCGGCCGGATCGAAGGGGGCGAGGCCGTTCAGAACACGTACGCCCACGCCGAGCGCGCCGAAACCGAGTCCGGACAGAAGGCCGGCAAGGATTGCAGCGCGGGGACCGAGGAGGCGTACCACGAGCGTGCCGCCTGCCATGAGAGCAAGCGAGATCGCCAGGAGCCACCAGTGCGTGGAGATCGGGAGGCCGTGTGCACTGCCCTCCTCGCCCGACGCCGTTGCAAGCAGAACGAGCGCCACGCAGACCACGCCGATGGACGTCCACTCGGCGCGAGTCAACCGGATACCGAGGAGCCTGACACTCAGCACGGCAGTGATGATCAGGTTGGCGCTGATCACGGTCTGCGAGAGAAACAGGGGTAGTAGCCGAGCAGCCAGTGCACCCAGCGCGAAGCCCACGAAGTCAAGGATGGTACCGACCGCGAATTCCCAGGTCATCGCGGCCTTCACCGTCGATGAGAGGCTGGGCCCGCCGTATTGGGTGCGGCCGGTAGCGGCCGCGTAGTTCTGGGCGGACCTGCGGGATCCCACGGCCTGCAGGACTGAGCCTGTGCCGTAACAAACGGATGCCGCAACGGCGGTCAGCAAGCCGATCAACACAATTCGCTCCGTTCCTGGTGGGCACCGCCTCAGCGCCATCTCGGTTGACCAGACGGCGTACGGGTCTGGAGCGTTGCCTCGCTGTCAGCTTCGCCGACCGCCGACCGCCGACCGCCGATTCCGTGAGCGGGGTGGCTGCGCGGCAAAGGGCGTCATACAGGTCGGCATGATCGGCCTGATCAAGGTCACCGACCAGTTCGGCCTGTCACCCGAGGTCGAGTTCACCTCCTCCGCACTACCCCAGGCCGCGATTACGCCGTGCCCAAGGAGGCCACCGAGGCGGCCGCCGGGCGTTGAAGCCGCTCAAGCTGGACGAGAGCCGGATGAAGCGCGGACGCGCCAACTCGTAAAGTTCCGATCAATCCCCGGACTGCCGCTCCGGAGCTCGCCGAGACGGTACCCTCCCCGCCCGACTGTCCGGCGCCCCACGAAAGACAACGACCATGATCATGGCACGACCCGCCCTGGACCCCGATCTACGTGAACTCCTGGCCGGCACATGCCCCTCATGTCCCGGCTCAACCCGGAAGTCCTCGCGCAACTGCACCAGCTTCCCTCGCCCCCATCGAATCTCTCCTCTAAGGGCGGGACTGTAAATCGTTCGGTGTAACTCCCGATCATGGAGGATGCATCGATGACCAGTGAGAACGTGGCCAAGGACGAGGCCGGCGAGGCGGTGGTGGCTGTGTCGGCGAAGGCCGTGGACGACCAGCTGATCGACGAGCTGGTGAGCCGGGCCCAGGCCGAGGGCCTGCAGCTGACCGGCGAGGGCGGGCTGCTGCAGCAGCTGACCAAGCGGCTGCTGGAGTCCGCCCTGGAGGGCGAGATCACCGACCAGCTCGGCTATGACAAGCAAGATCCGGCGGGTAAGAACGGCGGCAATTCTCGCAACGGCACACGCTCCAAGACCGTGCTGACCGACGTCGGCCCGGTGGAGATCGTTGTGCCCCATGACCGGGACGGCTCCTTCGAGCCGAAGATCGTCGAGAAGCGGCAGAAGCGCCTGACCGGTGTCGACGAGATGGTGATCTCGTTGGCTGCGAAGGGTCTGACCACCGGGGAGGTGCAGGCCCACCTGGCGGAGGTCTATGGCGCCGAGGTCTCCCGCCAGACCGTCTCCACCATCACCGACAAGGTCCTCGAGGGCATGGCCGAGTGGCAGAGCAGGTCCCTCGACGCCGTCTGTCCGGTCGTCTTCATCGACGCCATCCACGTGAAGATCCGCGACGGCGCGGTCGCCAACCGGCCGATCTATGTGGCCCTGGCCGTCACCACCGAGGGCCGGCGGGAGATCCTCGGCCTGTGGGCCGGGGACGGCGGCGAGGGCGCCAAGCACTGGCTGCACATCCTCACCGAGATCAAGAACCGCGGCGTCAGCGACGTGCTCATGCTGGTCTGCGACGGGCTCAAGGGCCTGCCCGAGGCGGTGGAGACGGTCTGGCCGAAGACGATCGTGCAGACCTGCGTGGTGCACCTGCTGCGGAACTCCTTCCGCTATGCCGCCCGTCAGGACTGGGACAAGATCGCCAAGCTTCTGAAGCCGGTCTATACGGCGCCGACCGAGGAGGCCGCCCTGGAGCGGTTCGCCGAGTTCGCCGACGCCTGGGGCCGGAAGTATCCGGCGATCGTGAAGTTGTGGGAGAACGCCTGGGAGGAATTCACTCCCTTCCTGCGGTTCGACGCCGAGATCCGCCGGATCGTCTGCACGACGAACGCGATCGAGTCGGTGAACGCGCGGATCCGGCGGGCGGTCAAGGCTCGTGGGCACTTCCCGAACGAGCAGGCCGCCCTGAAGTGCGTCTACATGGCGATCATGTCGCTCGATCCCACCGGCAGGGGCCAGGCCCGCTGGACCATGCGCTGGAAGACCGCGCTGAACGCCTTCGACATCACCTTCGACGGCCGACTCTCAGCGGCCCGCCAGTAACCCAACCATCCCGGTTACACCGCTCGTTTGACAGACCCGTTGGACGACGGCAGCGCCGAGGCTGTCTCCCCGCTCCCGGCGGAGGGCGGGAATTCTCGGACGGCGGCTCTCGAACAGCCCCGTCGTCCGCGAACCGGGAGTGCCGGCGCGCCGGCCCTGGCCGTCGGCTTCTCCCGGACGGCCTTGCCCGGCAGTCGAGTCCAGGCCGTCCACGGCTTTCGCGACAGGCCCTGGTACCGCGACACCGTCTCGCCGAAATCCGACGGCAGGATCCGGCGCCGGTGAACGGTCCGGCCCGGACCGTCGGTCGCCGTACACGTCGGCCGGCCCGGGCGAGCCCCGTCTGGTGGTCCATACCAAACCCTTGACAGGCGTATTGCTCACTCCTTAAATCACATAGTGAACTAAGCGTGTCCCCCCCCACCGCCCCCATGCTGCGCCGACCAGTCGATCCCGTCCGCATGCATATATGTCATGTGCATGCAGTCACTGGTCTCCGCGTCATGCTCGACGAAGGGAGAGTCATGGACTCCCCGCGTTTTCCCCGCCGCCTCCTGTGGTCCCTCGCCCCGCTCCTTGCCTTCGCGTCGCTGTCCACCGGGCTCGCCCAGGGCGCGTCGCCCGCGCCGGAGGCCGCCGCACCCGCCGTCGCCGAGGCCCGGGCGGCCGCCGTCACCTTCTCCGACGAGTTCGACGGGCCCGCGGGCGCCGCCGTCGACGGCGCCAAGTGGCAGATCGAGACCGGCGACAACGTCAACAACCACGAGCGGCAGTACTACACGGCAGGCAACCGCAACGCCGCCCTGGACGGCCAGGGCCATCTGGTGATCACCGCCCGCCGCGAGAACCCCGGCGACTACCAGTGCTGGTACGGACGGTGCGAGTACACCTCCGCCCGGCTGAACACGGCAGGCCGGTTCACCACCACGTACGGCCACGTCGAGGCCCGGATGAAGATTCCGCGCGGCCAGGGCATGTGGCCCGCCTTCTGGATGCTGGGCAACGACATCGGCCAGGTCGGCTGGCCGAACTCGGGCGAGATCGACGTCATGGAGAACGTGGGCTTCGAGCCGTCCGCCGTGCACGGCACCCTGCACGGACCCGGCTACTCGGGGTCAGGGGGCATCGGCGCCGGGTACACCCTGCCCGGCGGGCAGGTCTTCGCCGACGCCTTCCACACCTTCGCCGTCGACTGGAGCCCGAACGCGATCACCTGGTCCGTCGACGGCACGGTCTACCAGCGGCGCACCCCCGCCGACCTCGGCGGCCGGCAGTGGGTCTTCGACAAGCCCTTCTTCCTCATCCTCAACCTCGCGGTCGGCGGTTACTGGCCCGGGGACCCCGACGGCAGCACGGCCTTCCCGCAGCAACTCCTGGTCGACTACGTCCGCGTCAGCACCGACACCGCGCAGCCGGGCGGCAGCGGCCCCATCACCGGCGTCGGCGGCAAGTGCGTCGACGTGGCCGGGGCCGGCACCGCGAACGGCACGGCCGTACAGCTCTACGACTGCAACGGCACCGCCGCACAGCGGTGGACGGTCGGCGGCGACGGCACGATCCGCGCGCTCGGCAAGTGCCTGGACGTGGCCTCCGGGGGCACGGCCGACGGCACCCTCGTGCAGCTCTGGGACTGCAACGGGTCCGCCGCCCAGCAGTGGGCCGTCCCCGCCGCGCGGGACATCGTCAACCCACAGGCCGACAAGTGCCTGGACGCGACCGGCGGCAGCTCGGCCAACGGGACCCGGCTGCAGATCTGGACCTGCACCGGAGCGGCCAACCAGAAGTGGACGGTGACCCGTTGACCACGCGCCTGCCGCACCGTCCCGCGGCGACCGGGCCGGGCCTCACCGCGGCCGGTGCCTGACCCGCTCCCCTCGCGTCACCGCGCACGGGCCGGTGCCAGCGCCGCCCGTGCCGCGGCGAGGATCTCGTCGGACAGCAGGGAGCCCTTGACCGCGCGGGCCAGGACGACGGCGCCGACCATGGTGCTCAGCCGGGCGAGGCCGTTCTGGTCGTCGCTGGCGAGCCGGGCGGCGAAGTTCCGTACGCCTTCCGCGTAGGGGCGGTGGGCCCCGGCGTCGCCGCCGTCACGGGCCGTGTCGGCGGCGAGCGCCGCGGCGGGACAGCCCGTGGCGGCGTCGTCCCGGTGCCGGGGGACAGGTACGCGGCGATCACCTGTTCACCCCCCCCAGCAGTCCGACCTCAACCGGGCCCACCCGGCCGTCCGCGAGGAACACGAGGACGTCCTGCGGTCCTGGTTCGAGCGCGGCGTCGCGGGCGTCCGCATCGACTCGGCCGCCCTGCCCGTCAAGGACCCCGTCCTGCCCGACTTCGTCGAGGGCCGCGACCCCCACCCCTACGTCGACCGCGACGAACTCCACGAGATCCACCGCTCCTGGCGGCGCGTCGCCGACGCCTACGGCGGCGTCCTCGTCGGCGAGGTCTGGCTGCCGGACTCCGAGCGCTTCGCCCGCTACCCGCGCCCCGACGAACTGCACACCGCCTTCGACTTCACCTTCCTCGCCTGCCCCTGGGGCGCGGCCCGGCTGCGCACCCCCACCGACCTGGAGCTGGGCACCCGCCGGGTCCGTGCCGCCGCTCTCCTCACCCTCGCCCTGCCCGGCTCCGTCTACCTCTACCAGGGCGAGGAACCGGGCCTGTCCGAGGCGGACGTCCCCCGCGACCGCATCCAGGACCCCATGCACTTCCGCTCCGGCGGCACCGACCCCGGCCGCGGCGGCTGCCGCGTCCCCCTGCCCTGGACCGCCTACGCGCCCCACGCCGGCTTCGGCTCGCGCGTCGAGCCCTGGCTGCCGCAGCCCGCCGGCTGGTCCGCGTACGCCGCCGACCGCCAGGCCGCCGACCCCGCCTCGATGCTCACCCTCCACCGCACCGCGCTACGGCTGCGCCGCACCGAACCCGGTTTCGCCGACGGCCCGTCGGAGTGGCTGCCCGCCCCCGACGGCGTTCTCGCCCTCCACCGAGCGCCCGGCCTGCTCTGCCTGGTCGACCTCGCCGCCACCCCGGCCGTCCTGCCGGACCACCAAGCAGTCCTCCTCACCAGCGGCCCGCTGGACCCGGACGGAGACCGCCCACCGACACCGCGGCCCGGCTGCGCGCCTGAGTCCGTGGCGGGCGCGGTCCGCCGCCGTGCCCTACCTCCCGGGTAATCGACCGCGGCTCTCCCACGGGGCAGGATCGTGGCCGTCGAGAGCGCCCCACCGGACGGAAGGACACCATGATGTCTGCCTACGCGATCGCCCACCTGCAGGAGGCGGCACCGCACCAGGAGATCGCCGAGTACATCGAGCGCATCACCGCTACCTTCGAGCCGTACGGCGGCCGCTTCCTCGTGCACGGCACACAGCACGAGGTGATGGAGGGTGCCTGGCCCGGTCATGTCGTGGTGATCGGTTTCCCCTCGATCACCGAGGCACGGGCCTGGTGGTCCTCCGCCGCCTACCGGGAGATCGCGCCCCTGCGCGCCCGGCACATCGAGGGCGACATCGTCCTCGTCCCGGGCGTCCCCGCGGACTACGACGCGAGCCGCACGGCGGAGAGGATGCGCGAGGCGCTGCCCGCTCGCTGACGGACCTCGGGCACCCGTGCGTTCAGCTCCGCCGTTCCTCGGCCGCGGGCGGCCTGAAACAGGCCGTGATCGTCTTCCCGTGCGGGCAGGCATGCGCCTCCCAGCTGTCGGCCAGGGCGTCGACCAGGAACATGCCCCGCCCTCCGACCCGGTCGGTGCTGGGCTCCCGGGGAGCGGGCAGCTCGCCCGAGTGGTCGTGGACCGCGATGTGCAGACAGCGGCTGTCCCACGCCATGACGAGCTGGGCGTTGCTGTGGGCGTGCCGATGGGCGTTCGTGACCAGCTCGGAGACCGTCAGCAGAACGGCGTCCGCGGTCTCCGGGGCCTCGGTGTTCCAGCCCAGCGAGTCGAGGTGTTCCCTCGCCCAGTCGCGGGCGGCCTTCACCGAACTGTCCATCGGCAGAGTGCGTGCCCACCCGACCGCCCGCAGCGCCGACCTGTCCATCGTGACCCCTTCCCTGGATACGTTCTGACGGGTTGGCGGGTACCCCGGGATGCCGAGGTGAGGCGTGGCGCGCGGCGGACCGCGCGGCGCGCCCGCTTCCTGCTCCCCCCGCTTCCCGGCGTCCCTCCCCGCCCCGGCACCGGTGCCCCACCTCTTCGGCGGGACCCGCGCGCGGAAGAACGGGCGGCAACCTTTTCGCGGCGGGCGGCGACCGGGTGACGTGAAGTCGACCCGCTCTTCCGAACGGACGGACATGAAGACCAAGAGGCACGCCGCGCGGCGCCGCCCGAGCACGCGCGCACGGTGGACGACGACGGCCGCGGCGCTGGTCGCCACGGGCGTACTCGTCTGCCTGGTGGTGGCACTGCGCCCCGACGGCGACGCCGATCCCGGACGCACCGTCGCGGTACCCGCCGCCGACGCCCCGTCGAGCACCGTGACGCGCCCGCCGTCCGCCCCGCCGTCCCCCTCCCCGTCCCGCCCGTCCTCCGCGTCGCCCACGGCGAGCCCCGGTGCGAGCCCGTCGAAGACCCCGGCGGCGACGCCGGGGGCGCGCGCGTCGGCGTCGAGCCCCGCGCGGGCGGTCGCCGCCGAGCCGCCGCCGGCGGGCCGGATCCGCCCCGGTGTCACCTACCGCGGACTCGCCACCCACTACGACGCCGGGGACGGCGACGGCGCCTGCCTCTTCGGCCCGAGCGACGACCTCATGATCGCGGCGATGAACCACGCCGACTACGAGACGTCCAGGGCGTGCGGGGCCCACCTCCGCGTCCGTGCGGCGAACGGCGCCTCCGTCACGGTCAAGGTCACCAACGAGTGCCCGTTGCCCTGCGCGCCCGGTCAACTCGACCTCAGCAAGCAGGCGTTCGCGAAGCTCGGCGCTCTCTCGGCCGGGGAGATCCCGATCACGTGGACCCTGTTGAGCCCGAGCACCCCCGACACCGTCGCGGTCCGGTACAAGACCGGTTCCACCCGGTACTGGTGCGGCATCCAGGTCGTGGGCCACCGCAACCCGGTGGCCCGACTGGAGGTCCGGGACGGCGGCACCTGGCACCCGCTGCCCCGCGCCGAGTTCAACTACTTCCTCTCCGAACGGGGCACCGGCTGCGGAGGCCCCCTGCGGATCACCGACATTTATGGCGAACAACTCCGGTTCGACGGCGTCGCGGTGCGCCCGGACGTCCTGCAGCCGACCGGGCTCCAGTTCCGGCGGCACTGAGTTCCGGCGTGCGCCGGCCGTCAGGCCACCCGGTCGCCGGCCGTGACCCGGTGGACCTCCAGGCCCGGCGCGGCCAGCAGTTCGGCGACGAGTTCGGGGGACCCGCCGACGTACGTGCTCACCAGGTCCACGTCGCCGCCCAGGCACCAGGCGCGGTCATCGGGCCACCACAGGTCGGGCAGTTCGGCGAACTCGTCCAGTTCCACCGGGCTGACGGCCTCGTCGAGGGTGCCGGACAGGAGCACCTCGTCCCGGCCGGGGGTCTCGAACGAGGGGTACCGGTCGAAGTCCCAGCGGCCGTAACCGTGCCACAGGCCGAACCAGCAGGTTCCGGGGGTCCGGGTGTGCCGGGCCAGGACGGGGATCAGGGACAGGGCGAGAGCGGGCGGGGTCGGCCCTTCCGCCGGATGCTCGTCCCAGACGCCGGGCAGGCCGTACCCGGAGGCGTTGCGGTGGTGGAGGTCCGCGCCGATCACCTCGTGCCAGGAGGTGTCCGGTCTCACGACACGCCCCAGGGCGGCGGCCACCGTCGTCCACCGCACCGGCCGCTCGTCCAGCGACGCCGGATGCAGCACCCGCGCGTAGGCCGCGAACCCGGGCGCGGCGACGCCCGCCACGGTCCCGAAGTCACCGTGTCCCGGGGACCGTTCGGTGAGCCACTCGGCCGGACGCAGATCGGTGGACCGCACGTCGAGGCGTCCGTACCGCTCGGGGGCAGGCTCCCTGTGCAGCAAGAGGTGGTCGTCGGCCCCGAAGGGGCCCGGAAGGGCGTCGTCGTTCATCCCGCCCATCATGCACGCCGCCGGGAGGCACGTCGTACGATCGACGCTACTCGCCAGTAGCGCATGTGCCGGTCATGCGTTCCCGTCCCGTAGGAGGCCCCGTGGCCCGCATCCTCACCGTGAGCCGTGACATCGTCGTCGATGTCCCGCCCGCCACGGTCTACGACGCGGTCAGCCGGCCGGCGGACATGGGGCGCTGGAGCCCGGAGAACCTCGGCACCTCGCGGCGGACGCCGGTCGGGCCGGCCGTGGCGGGGACGTCGTTCGAGGGTCTCAACAAGCGGGGGAGGTTCCGCTGGGTCACGCGCTGCACGGTGACGGCGGCCGAGCCCGGCCGCCGGTTCGCCTTCCGCGTCCACGCCATCGGCATCAGGCGGCCCCGCCTGCGCGGGCCGATCGCCACGTGGGAGTACCTCCTCGAGCCGGTGGGCGACGGGACGCGGGTGACGGAGTCCTGGACCGACGACCGCCGGGCGTGGCCGGACGCGGTCGCCCACGCCTTCGACAAGACGGTGACCGGGGGCCGTACGTTCGCCGAGTTCCAGGTGCGCAACATCGAGATCACCCTGCGCAACCTCAAGAGGGAACTCGAGGCGGCCTCCCGGGTGTGACGCGTCCGCGCGGACCGTCCCCCGCCGGGCGGCCCGTCACCCGGTGAGGGACCGGGCGCCGTTGACGCGCGTAGCGCGGTGCTCCACTCTGTGCACGGGCCGCCGTCGAGACGGGGGCGGCCGGTCGGTACCGGAGTCGACGGTCGGGAGGCCGGATGTTCGGACGCGTGTCACGTCTGCTTGTCTCGTTTGTCATGATCATGGGGGGTGCGGTGGTCGGGGTGGGAGCCACCTCGGGCACCGCGCACGCCGACGAGTGCTACACCTGGAGCCGCACCCTGTCCGAGGGGTCCTCGGGAAGCGACGTCACCCAGCTCCAGATCCGCGTCGCGGGATGGGTGACCTCCGGCGAACGGCTCTCCTACGACGGCCAGTTCGGCGCGCGGACCACCGCCGCCGTCAAGAAGTTCCAGGCCGCGTACGGCCTGACCGCGGACGGTGTCGCGGGATCGCAGACCTTCAGCAAGCTCTACGCCCTCCAGGACGCGGACTGCACCCCCGTCCACTTCGGCTACGCCGAACTCAACAGGTGCAACTCCGACTGGTCCGGCGGCGCCGTCTCCGCGGCCACCGCGAAGGCGAACGCCCTCAAGACGATGTGGAAGCTCGAGGCCATGCGGCACGCCCTCGGCGACGTGCCGCTCACGGTCTCCAGCGGCTTCCGCTCCTACGCCTGCAACAGCGCGGTCGGCGGATCGTCCACCAGCCGCCACCTCTACGGCGACGCCGCCGACCTCACCGGATCGCCGACCCTGTGCCGGCTCGCCCAGCAGGCCAGGACCCACGGCTTCTCGGAGATCCTCGGCCCGGGCTACCCCGACCACAACGACCACACCCACGTCGCCCTCGACCCGTCCCCGTACTGGTCCGCACCCACCTGCGGCATCTGAGTCCACGCAGCTCCACGGCACGCCGGTCGCGCCCGGTCCGCGGTCGGGAGGCCCGCGCGGCGGCCCCGGGCCCGCCCCGCACTCAGCCTTCCGACCGCCCCCACGGGCCGTCCGGCACCAGGGCGCCGAGCACGGCCGGCAGCCGTGGCGGCTCGACCCGGTCCGGCAGCGAGCGCAGCTCCGGCCACGCGACCCAGCGGTGCGTGTCCAGGGCCGCCCGCTCGCCGGGAAGGAGACAGCTCCCCACGACGGTCGGCCGCTCCTCGGCGTACCGCGCCAGGAAGAAGCGCTCCGTCCCGACGTACCGCCGGCCGTTCCACCACACGTCCCGGTCCACCGGCACCGAGCGGTCGACGACCGCGGCCGGGTCGAGCCCGGTCTCCTCGGCCAGTTCGCGTCGCGCCGCCTCCAGCGGTGTCTCGCCCGGCTCGATCCCGCCGCCGGGCGGCTCCCACAGCAGGCTCCCGTCGAACGGATCACGCCAGCGCAGGAGAAGCACCCGACAGGCGACGTCCAGGCAGATGACGCGGGCGGCGGGCCGGTGTGTCGTGTCCACGGCCCGACGGTATACGGCGAGGGCTCAGGAACCGGGCCCCGGGTCGGGCCGGACCGGATCCCCGAACCCGGCCCGTGCCGCCTCCAGCTGGGCGGCGAACGCGATGCCCAGGAACAGGGCGACAGCCGTGACGTTGGCCCACAGGAGCAGCGCGACGAAGGCGGTCGGCGGTCCGTGCACCGAGCCGAACGACGAGCTCGTGCCGACGTACAGCGACAGCAGCCAGGTGGCCCCGACCCACAGGACCAGGTGCACCGCGCTGCCGAAGGCGAGCCAGGTGTGGCCGGGCTGCCGGCGGCGCGGGGACCAGCGGAAGACGACGGCGGAGGCGATCCACGCGAGCGCCAGGCCCACCGGGATCCGCACCGCGTTCCACCAGCGGTTCCCACCGGCGCCGGACCCCAGGGTCTCGGCGACGGCGTCGCCGAGCGGCCCGCCGGCCACGACCGCCACGAACCCGAGGACCAGCGGCATCCCGGCCCCGAACGACAGCAGCAGGGCACGTCCGTACTTGCGGGCGAACGGGCGGTCCCGCTCGATGCCGTAGATACGGTTGGCGCCCCGCTCTGTCTGGGCCATCGCCGAGGCGAGGTTCAGCACGGCGGACCCCAGCCCCAGCCACAGGGCGAGGGTGCTCCACACGTCGCCGTGCGCGCTGCGCCGCGTCCCGGCGAACGCGTCGTCGACCACGCCGGCTCCGGCACCGGGCACGATGTCCCCGAGCGTCAGCTCGACGATCCGGCCCACGGAGTCGGTGTGCACGGACGTCGCCAGGCCCACCAGGGCCAGGGCGAAGGGCACCAGACCCAGCACGACCTGGAAGGCGAGCGCCCGCGCGTTGGTGAAGCCGTCGGCGTACCGGAACCGGGCGAACGAGTCGACGAGCAGGGAGAAGCCGCCGTAGCGCCGCAACGCGGCCAGCGCCTCGTCGCCGGACAGCTCCTCCCCGATCATGTCCCTGGTCTGCGGCACGTGGACGGCGGTACCCATCGTGGACAGGCTCCCTGTGCTCGGCCGGAGCTGCCTCCGGGTCTCCGCCGGTCCGACTGCCCCGGACCGGCAGACCCTGTCCCGGCACCGCCCGCCCGGACCCGCCGGTCACGGTTTCTCCCGGCCGTGCAGGGCGCTCACCTCCTCCGCGGTGAGGGCCCTGTCGAAGGCGTGGACCTCGTCGACCGCTCCGTTCCAGAAATCGGTGTCGGCGCCGTTCCACTGGGCGCGGCCGACGGCGAGGGGGCCGGAGCCGACGTAGGCGGGACCGGCGTCGGCCGTCGCCGCCGGTACGCCGTCGACGTACAGCGTGATCGTGCCGCGCGCGCCGTCCCGTACTCCGACGAGGTGGTACCAGCGGCCGCGTTCGGGGGTGATCGCCAACCGGGCGCGCTTCTCGCCGGGGGTGCTGAAGGCGAAGGCGCCCTGCCCGTACTGGAGGTAGAACGGGCTCGCCCGGCGCCGGCCGTCCTGGCTGACCGCGGTGGCGTAGTTGCCCGGCAGCGCGTCGAGGGCGACCCAGGCCGACACCGAGTAGCTGCCCGTGGTGTCCAGCACCGGGCCGTCGGTCTCGGCGTACTGTCCCTCGCCGCCGAACTTCAGTGCGCTGCCGCTGACACCGGGTGTCCAGATGGTGCCCTCGGAGAGCTTCAGGCCCTTGTCGTTCGGGCCGTCGTCCTTCGCGGTGGTACCCGTGCCCTCGTCGAGGGACCAGCGCCCGCCGCCCTTCAGCTCCTTCCGGTCGCCCGCGGCGGCACCGGCCGCGATCACCGCGCGGTTGATCTCCCGGACCCGGACCGGGTCGACCTTGATCTCCCGGCGGTCGTAGGTGTACAGGCCGTTGAGCTCGTTCTCGAGGTCGGTGATCTGCGTGTACACCGAGCCGGACAGTTCGGCCCCGGCCTGGTCGAGGTAGTACCGCTCGGTGTTCTCGACGTACGTGCGGGTCAGCGCCTCCTTGTCGGCGACACCGCTGTAGATCACCGTGGGGGTGCCCGGCCACAGGTGGCCCGGGACGCGCAGGGTGAAGCCGCCGTGCTCGCCGTCCATCGCGGCCCGCGTCCGGTCGGGGAAGGCCGGGTCGGTGTTGTTGTAGTCGTGGTGGTCGATGATGTCGCCCTTGCCCGAGTCACCCTTGGAATTGCAGCAGTTGACGCCGCTGTGGGCGTTGACGACCCGGGACGGGTCGGCGGCCTTCACGGCCTCGGCGATACGTCCGCTCTCCTCGCGGTCCCATTCGCCCCAGCCCTCGTTGAAGACGGTCCAGCCGATCACGGAGGGCGCGTCGTGGTGCTGGCGCATCATCTCCCTGCCCTGGTCGACGAACGCCTTCTGCCCCGTCGGGCCGGTGATGTTCCCGGAGACGAAGTCCTGCCAGACCAGCAGGCCCAGCCGGTCCGCGTGGTAGAACCAGCGCGCCGGCTCCACCTTGATGTGCTTGCGCACCGCGTTGAAGCCGAGCCGCTTGTGCGCCTCCAGGTCGAAGGCGAGGGCCTCGTCGCTGGGCGCGGTGTACAGCCCGTCGGGCCAGAAGCCCTGGTCGAGCGTGGCGAGGGAGAAGACGGGCTTCCCGTTGAGCACCAGCTTGCGGTAGCCGCCGACGTCCGCGATGCCGACCTCGCGCATGCCGAAGTAGCTGCCCACCCGGTCGGTGGACCTGCCGTCGGTGAGCTTGACGTCGAGGTCGTAGAGGTAGGGGTCGTCCGGGCTCCACAGGTGCTGCTCCGCCACGGGCAGACGCAGTTCCTCGTTGGCCGGCCCGCTGACCCGGCCGACGACCTTGCCGCGCTCGTCACGGGCGACGGCCTCCACGCGCGCCTTCGTGGAGGCGCCCTCGGACTCGACGGTCACCGCGAGGCTGCCGGTGTCGATGTCGGGGGTCGTGACTACGTTGTCAACGGAGGTGTCGGCGACCGGCTCCATCCACACCGTCTGCCAGATGCCCGACGACTGGGTGTAGAAGATGCCGCCCGGGTCGGTGGACTGCTTGCCCGTCGGCTGGTCGGCGCCCCCGGTGTCGGTGACCGCGACCACGATCTCCTGCGGCCCGGTGCCCGTGAGGGCGTCGGTGATGTCGGCGCCGAACGCGGTGTAGCCGCCGGTGTGTTCGGCGACCTTCCTGCCGTTGACCCAGACGCGTGACTGGTGGTCGACGGCACCGAAGTTGAGCTTCAGCCGGTTGCCCCTGCCGACCTTCCAGTTCTTCGGCACGTCCACCAGCCTGCGGTAGAACATGTGGTCCTCGTGCCGCTCCAGTCCGGAGAGCTGCGACTCGACCGGGAACGGCACGACGATCCGCTCGTCGAGAGCCCTGCCGAACACCGGCTGCTCGCCCGCCTCGGCACCGCTGAACTGCCAGGGGCCGTTGAGGTTCTTCCACTTGGCGCGCACCTGTTGTGGACGGGGATACTCCGGCAGCGGGTTCTTCTCGTCGAGGGCGTCGCCCCAGACGGTGGTGAGCCGGTGCGTGGAGGCGTTCCGCGCCGAGCGGACGATCCGGGGGACGGTCTCGGTGCCGGACGTCAGGCCGCCCCGGCCGTCGTAGGTCACGCGGACCTGCTGGCCCTTCTGGACCGGCTCCGTGAGCGTGACGTCCAGGGTGTTGCGGTCACCGGGGGAGACGGCGAGCGCGGCGACGGGCATCGCGGTGGTGTCGGCCTCGACCTTCAGGTGGTCCCTGGCGTCCTGGAGGCCGCCGACCTCGTTGTCGAAGCGGGCCCGCAGGTGTCGCCCGTCCTCGGCGACGGAGAGGTCGACCGGGTAGACCTCGAATCCCGCCGGAGGGGTGAACGCCGACTCGGGGACGAGCTGCTTGGGCATCGTCGGGGTCGACCAGCGCAGGAACATGGTGGACCCGCCGAGGTCCTGGAACATCTCCAGGCGGAAGTCGTGCGGCTCACCGGCGGTCAGGCTGACCGGCGCGCTCGTCTGTTCCCGGTCCCAGTCGGGTTCCCAGTGGTCGATGACCGGCCGGCCGTCGACGAACAGCCGGAAGCCGTTGTCACCGATGCCGTGGAAGGTGTAGTCGCCGGTCGCCGGCGCCGTGATACGACCGGTCCAGCGGGCTGTGGTGTGCTCGGTTCTCCCGGTCAGCTCCTCGAAGGTGCCGGTCAGCCCGGAGAAGTTGATCTGCGGTTCGAGCAGGGTGCCACCGAGGGTGGCGAAGTCGCGGGCTCCTGGTGCCGACATGCTGAAGTACTCGCCCTTCAGCCCGTGCACCTCGACGGCGGCCCCGCCGGGGGAGGCCGCCGGTGTGCCGGCGACCGGTTCCGCGGCCGAGGCGGTGGGTAACAGGCCGCCGGCGGGCAGCACCAGGAGGACTGCCGCGATCAGCAGCGTCCACAGTCTGGTGGCCGGCCGGCTGTGTCGTGTGGTCATCGAAACCTTTCTCGCGCAGCGGGCATCGAGCGGGCATCGAGCGGGGATGACTCGGGAACGGCTTGCGAACGGTGTTCTCACGGCCCGTCCGCCCGCGAACGGCCTCGTGCGGCAGGGGACTTGCTCACGGACAGGGGAGGGGATCAGCGGCTCTTCGGACGTGGCGGACCGTGCGCGCAAGCGGAATGACAACATGCGTGTTCGAGGGTTGTCCAGACCTTTCGCACGGCGCGGCCGGGGGCGCGCCCGGCCGGCGACACGGCGGAGCCGGGGCCGACACGTGCTGTCGGCCCCGGCTCGGGAGGGCTCTCGGGAGATCTGTCAGGAGGCGCCTACTCGACCTTGGCCCAGTCGAGGGTGCGTTCCACCGCCTTCTTCCAGCCGGCGTAGCCCTCGGCCCGTCGCTCGTCGGACCACTGGGGCTGCCAGCGCTTGGACTCCTGCCAGTGGGTGCGCAGTTCGTCGGTGTCGCGCCAGAAGCCGGTCGCCAGGCCGGCCGCGTAGGCGGCGCCGAGCGCGGTCGTCTCGGCGACGACCGGGCGGCTGACCGGCACCCCGAGGACGTCGGCCTGGATCTGCATGCACAGGTCGTTGGCCGTCACACCGCCGTCGACCTTGAGGACGTCGAGGTGGACCCCGGAGTCCTGTTCCATGGCCTCGACGACGTCACGGCTCTGGTAGCAGATCGATTCCAGGGTCGCCCGGGCCAGATGGCCGTTGTCGTTGTAGCGGGCCAGGCCCACGATCGCGCCGCGGGCGTCGGAACGCCAGTACGGTGCGAACAGGCCGGAGAACGCCGGGACGAAGTACATGCCGCCGTTGTCCTCGACGGTACGGGCCAGCGTCTCGCTCTCGTCGGCACTGCTGATGATCTTCATCTGGTCGCGCAGCCACTGCACCGCGGACCCCGTGACCGCGATGGAGCCCTCCAGGGCGTAGACCGCCGGCTCGTCGCCGAACCGGTACGCCACGGTGGTGAGCAGCCCGTGCTGTGAACGCACCAGCTCGGTACCGGTGTTGAGGACCAGGAAATTGCCGGTGCCGTAGGTGTTCTTGGCTTCGCCGGGGGCGTAGCAGACCTGTCCCACCGTGGCCGCCTGCTGGTCGCCGAGCACCCCGGTGATGGGGATGGCGGCGCGCAGCGGCCGGGAGGTGCGCGTGACACCGTACGCCTCGCGGTGGGAGGAGGGGTTGATGACGGGCAGCATGGACCGGGGGATCCCGAAGAAGCCCAGCAGTTCGTCGTCCCAGTCCAGCGTCTCCAGGTCCATCAGCATGGTCCGGCTGGCGTTGGTCACGTCGGTGGCGTGGATCCCGCCGTCCGGGCCGCCCGTCAGGTTCCACAGGACCCAGCTGTCGGTGTTGCCGAAGACGGCGTGGCCCTGTTCCGCCGCCTCGCGGACCCCGTCGACGTTCTCCAGGATCCACTGGATCTTGCCGCCGGAGAAGTACGTCGCCGGGGGCAGGCCCGCCTTGCGGCGGATGACGTCGCCCTTGCCCGAGCGTTCCAGGGCCGCGGCGATGGAGTCGGTGCGGGTGTCCTGCCAGACGATGGCGTTGTAGTAGGGGCGTCCGCTGCGCGGATCCCACACCACCGTGGTCTCCCGCTGGTTGGTGATGCCGATCGCGGCCAGGTCCTCCGGGGACAGGTTCCCGTGCCGCAGGGCGTTCTGTATCACCGAGTTGGTGCGTTCCCAGATCTCGACGGGGTCGTGCTCGACCCATCCCGACCGCGGGAGGATCTGGGCGTGCTCCAGCTGGTGCTTCGCCACCTCGTTCCCGTCGTGGTCGAAGATCATGAATCGGGTGCTGGTGGTGCCTTGGTCCACCGCGCCCACGAAGTCAGCCATGGGGTACCGCCTTTGCTGCGGGGGTCAGCGCTCGGAGTCGTCGGGGGCGGGGACGCGGCCGGGAGGCTCCGGCTCCGCCGTCGGCAGGAGCCGGCCGACGAACGCCTTGTACAGGCCGCCGCCGAGCAGACCGCCGATCAGGGGGCCGAGGATCGGCACCCAGAAGTAGAGGTTCCCGTACTGATCCCGCCACGCTCCGCCGTAACCGGTGAAGAAGCTGGCCAACCGGGGACCGAAGTCACGCGCCGGATTGATCGCGTATCCCGCGTTGGTTCCCCACGCCATGCCGATCGCCACGACGATCAGGCCCACGATGAACGGGGCCAGGTTCGCACCGGGCGGGTTGTTGAGCAGGTCCGTGACGGCCAGGATCAGCAGCAGCAGGATGGCGGTGCCGATGACCTGGTCGCGGAAGGCGCCCCATTCGTGGACCGGCAGGTTCGGGTTGCCGTTGGCGGGGAGCGTGGAGAAGACACCCTGCGTCTTGATGGTGTGACCGGGGTCGGCCTTCGCCAGTGCCTCGGTGTAGTTCCACCGGACGATCAGGGCCGCCACGAAGGCGCCCGCGGTCTGCGCCAGCGCGTAGGGCGCGACCTTGCTCCACGGGAACCCCTTGAAGGCCGCCAGGGCCACGGTCACCGCGGGATTGAGGTGGGCGCCGCTCAGCCGCCCCGCGACGTACACGCCGAGGGTGACGCCGAGGCCCCACGCCCAGGCGATGCTGTCGTGGTTGCCGAGGCCGCCCGGCGGTGTCGTCAGGGCCCCGCCGGCGACCACCTGGGCCACCACTCCGCATCCGAAGAGGATGAGAACCATCGTGCCGGCGAACTCGGCCGACAACTCGCCGATCAGCCCCGACCTTTTGAATCGCTCAGCCATGGAAGCTCGCTTCCCGCCGGTCGAGGGACCGGCTCTCGATTACCGAGCCCTTCCGACGTCAGGATAAGTCGACGGGAATGAAATCGCTCGAACAGTCCCGTAAGGCAACAAACCGGTCAGTATGTGGCCGTGGCCGTGGCCGTGGTCGCCGGATGTTCGTCGGATGTCCGTCGGATGTCCGTCGGACGGCTGCCGGGCGGCCGCCGGGCGATCCCGGCGGTCCGGGCGCCGCGGCTCTGCCGCCTGATGGACTCCACTCTTCCGGATAGGGTGTTTTCGTACGAAATGTTGCCTGGGGGTCAGGACGTGCGGTGGACGCTCACCAGACGGCGGGACCGGTACCGGAACAGCCCTCCACGGCTGTCGGGTACGCGGGCGTGCTGCGCGAGCTGCTGCCGATCGCGCTCTGGCGGGAGGACGCCGACGGACGCGTCGTGGAGTGGTCGCTGGCCGCCCAGGACCTGCTCGGCCACCGGCCCGAGGACGTACTCGGCCGGCCCGCCTCGGCCCTGCTCGTCCCCGAGGGCAACGCCGAACTCGCCGACCAGCTGACCCGCCGGGTGCACGCCGGGGAGACCGTCGTCGGCACCCTGTGGGTGCGCCACCGCGACGGCCACCAGGTGACGATGGAGATGTGGATCGTCCCGGCCGCCGACGCGCTCGGACGGCCCGGCGCCCTGCTCATCGCCGTGGAGACCTCCCAGGTCCTGCGCATGCGGGACTCACTGGCCGCCCTGGAGAGCCTCTTCCGCCAGTCGCCCATCGGCCTGGCCACCCTCGGCACCGACCTGCGCTTCCTGCGGGTCAACGACGCGCTCGCCCGGATGAACGGCCTCTCCGCCGCCGAGCATCTGGGCAAACGCCTGTCCGAGGTGGTGCCCGACGTCAACGCCGCCGCCCTGGAGTCGACGATGCGGCAGGTCCTGGACCGGGGCACCGCCGTCGTCGACGTCCGCCGCACCGGACGCACCGCCTCCGACCCCCACCACGACCGGACCTGGTCCTGCTCCTACGCCCCCCTCGTCGACGGCGCCGGCCGGACCCTCGGCCTGATCGCCTCCCTCATCGACATCACGGAGAGCCAGCGCGCCGAGGCCGACGCCGAGCGGGCCAGACGCCGTTTCGCCCTGCTGGCGGAGGCGGGCACCCGCATCGGCACCACCCTGGACCTGCGGCAGACCGCCGAGGAGATCGTGCAGATGCTGGTGCCCCAGCTCGCCGACTCCGCCGACGTGCAGCTCCTCGAAGAGGTCCTGCAGCCCGACGAGTCCGCCGCCTCCACCCACGGCGTGGTCCGGCGCATGGCCGCCCACTTCCCCGACCCCGCGGCCCCCACGGCGAAGCTCCTGCCGGGCATGACGTCCCAGATCCCGCACGGCTCGCTGTACGAGAGGGTCATCACCGAGGGACGCCCCACGAACCTCTACCGCTCCGACGTCCCGGCCCTCGTCAGCGACCCCCGCTCCGACCACCTGCGCGCCTACCTGATGGGCCTCGGCTCCGCGCGACTGATCCCCCTGGTCGCCCGCGGCAAGGTGCTCGGCGCGGTCATCGTGACCCGGCTCCGCACCCGCGAACCCTTCGACGAGCAGGACTGCGTGCTCATCGACGAACTGGCCGCGCGCGCCGCCCTGAACATCGACAACGCCCTGATGTACACCCGGCAGCGCGCGGCGGCCCTCACCCTGCGGCGCAGCCTGACCAACAGCGCGCTGCCCGTCGTCCCCGGCCTCGAACTCACCGGCCGTTACCTGCCGGCCAGCGAACACGACGTCGGCGGCGACTGGTTCGACGTCATCGCGCTCCCCGACGGCAGGACCGGACTGGTCATCGGTGACGTCATGGGCCACGGCATCCACGCGGCGGCGGTCATGGGCCAGCTCCGCACGGCGGTGCGCACCCTCGCCCGGCACGACATCCCTCCGGCCCGCATGCTCCGCTCACTGGACGCCGTCGTGGCCGACATGGGCGAGGACGAGATGGCGACCTGTGTCTACGCCGTCCACGATCCCGCGTCCGGCGGATGCCTGGTCGCCCGGGCCGGCCACCCGCCGCCGGCCGTCACCGCACCCGACGGGTCGGTCACCTTCCTCGACGGCCCGCCGGGCACCCCGCTGGGAACCGGCGGGCACGAGTTCCGCACGGAGGAGGTCCCGCTGCCGCCGGGTGGCCTGCTGGTGCTGTACACCGACGGTCTCGTCGAAGCCCGCGGCCGGGACTTCGACCAGGGCCTGGACCGGCTCGCCCGCGCCCTGCGGGCGCCCGCACGCTCACTGGCGGAACTCTGCGACGACGTCCTCGCACGGATGCTGCCGCACCCCGCGCAGGACGACGTCGCCGTCCTCATGGCCCGCCCGCAGTGACCGGCCGGGTCCCGCGGTCCGCCGCCCGCGCGTTCAGCCCTGGTACTCGGTGAGGTCGATCGCGTGCACGGCCAGCGGGACGTCGTGGACCGGGTGGGTCGTCACCCGCTCCGGCACCATCCCGAGCTTGCGGATGACGTTCTCCGAGGCCTCGTCCCCCACCCGGCAGATGCCGACGACCCGGTCGAGCCCCCGGTCCTGGAGCGCGAACTCCAGCGTGGCCTGCGCGGCCTCGGACGCGTACCCCTGGCCCCAGAACGGTGTACCGAGCCGCCAGCCGATCGCCACCTCGGAGGCCACCTCCGGCAGGAACTCGGGCACGTACAGCCCCGTGAAGCCGGCCAGCTCGCCCGAGGCCAGCAACTCGACCGCGAAGAGGCCGAAGCCCTCCTCGTCCCACTCCTCCTCCCACCGCTCGATGGCCTCCGCGGTCCTGTCCAGGTCGAGCACCGAGCCGTCGTCGACCCACCGCATCACCTGTGGGTCCGCGTTGATCTCGGCCATGGGGACCAGGTCGTCGTCGTGCCAGCGACGGAGGAGGAGGCGGGGGGTGCGGATCTCGGTCATGGGACCATCCTGCCGAAGCCGTGGCCCGTACCGGTAATCAGCGGGGTGCGGGCGGTCTCAGCCGGCCGCCCTCTCGACGAGCGCGACGATCCGCGCCTCGGTGTCGGCGGTCAGTGCCGTCAGGGCGTAGGAGGTGGGCCACAGGGTGCCGTCGTCGAGGTGCGCCTGGTCGCTGAAGCCGAGCGTGGCGTACCTGGTCTTGAACTTCTGCGCGCTCTGGAAGAAGCAGACGACCTTGCCGTCACGGGCGTACGCGGGCATGCCGTACCACAGCTTCGGCGTGAGGTGCGGCGCGGTGGCCCGGATGATCTCGTGGAGCCGCTCGGCGAGGACCCGGTCGGCGTCCTCCATCCCGGCGATCTTCGCGCGGACGTCGCTCTCCCCGTCCGCCTTGGCCGAGCGCGGGCTGCGGCGCGCGGCCGTCTTCAGCTCCCGGGCGTGGTCCTTCATCGCCTCGCGTTCCTCGGCGGAGAACCCCTCGAAGCCCTGCGCGGGCGTGCCGGATTTCGGTGCGGGCTTGTGCGTGCTGGTCATGGGGGGTGCCTTTCCGGGTGGGTGCGATCTGTGAAGTGCGGTCTGTCGTGAACTCTTCGGGCCTAACCCAGCCACCTGCCGTCGCGCATCAGCTCACGTCCCGTCAGTTCGTCCGCCTCGCGCCAGGCCTGGACGCGGCGCGGGGTGACACGGAACCAGCGGTACGGCGTGCCGGTCGGGTCCGGGACGCGCGGGTCGAAGCCGGTGCGGGCGGCGAACCGGTCGCCCCGCTCCCGCGGCAGGGCGTCGATGTCCAGCCCTTCGACGTCACCGTCGATCATCGACACGTCCCGGGTGGGGCCCAGTCCCAGGCGGACGGTACCGGCGGCGACCAGGTTCCGGCCGGTCGGACCGCCGGCCGCGGTGGCGAGCAGCAGCGTCTCGCCGTCCCAGTCGAAGGACAGCGGCACCAGGTACGGCACGCCGTCCGCCGAGGCCGTGGCCACCCAGACGTCGACGTCGTGGGTGAGCCGGTGCGCGGTGTCACGGCGGCGCCGGGCGCGGGAGCGCGGACCGGCACCCGTGCCGTCCTGGACCCGGCCGAGGACGTCGGCGTCCGGGCCGGTGGGGTGCGCGGCGGTCCTCGAAGTGCGGTTGGCCGAGCCGGTCATGGTCACTCCCGGGGTCGCGGGTCATGATCCGCCCGGCCTGACCTGCCGGGCTCGATCGCCGTGGTCACACTCTCTCCCCGCCGGGGCGGTCCCCGCCTCCGTGCCGGCCACGGAGATCACCACGGATAATGACCCCGTGTCCACCTCAGTGATCTCGGCCCGGGAGGGCGAAGTGCTCGCGCTGCTCGGGGAGCACCTCAGCAACGCGGAGATCTCCGCCCGCCTGTTCATCTCCGTCCGGACGGTCGAGTCACACGTCTCCGCGCTGCTGCGCAAGCTGGGGGTGCCCGACCGGCGGGCGCTCGCCAGGCGTGCCGTCGAACTCGCCCGTGCCGAACGGCCGCGGCCGGCCCCCGCCCTCCCCGTGCCGCTGACGGCGTTCGTCGGCCGGGTGCGGGAGCGGGCGGAGCTGGCCGAGGCGGTGAAGTCCTGTCGGCAGGTGACCGCGGTCGGTCCGGGCGGCGTGGGCAAGACCCGGCTCGCGCTCGCGGTGGCGGCGGAGACGGCCGGTGACTTCGCCGACGGGGTGTGGTTCGTCGACCTGGCCCCGGTCGTCGATCCGGGCCGGGTCGGGGCCGCGGTCGCGGCGGCGGTCGGGGTCGGCGAACAGCCCGGCCGGGGCATCGACGAGGCGGTCCTGGCGGCACTGGCGGACCGTCAGGCGCTGCTGGTGCTCGACAACTGCGAGCAGGTACGCGACGGGGTGGCGCCGTTCCTGGAACGCCTGCTGGTCGCCTGCCCCCGGTTACGGGTGCTGGCGACGAGCCGGGCCCGGATGACGGTGCCGTTCGAACGGGTCTTCCCGGTCCCGCCGCTGTCCTGGGCCGACGGGGACGAGTCGGAGGCCGTGACCCTGTTCATGGAACGGGCGGCGGCAGTCGGCCGGCCCCCGGACCCCGCCGTGCGCGAGCGGGTCGCGGGCCTGTGCGAACGGCTCGACGGCATGGCGCTCGCCATCGAACTGGCCGCGGCGCGTTGGCCCACGCTCGGACTGGACGGGCTCACGGCCGGCCTCTCCGACCAGCTGCGGATCCTCGCGGGCGGGCCCCGCGCCGACGACCGGCACCGGTCGGTGCGGGCGGCGCTGGACTGGAGCCACGACCTGCTGGAGCCGCGGGACCGGACACTGCTGCGCCGTGTCTCGGTGTTCGCGACGGCGTTCACCGCCGACGCGGCCGTCGAGGTGGCGGCCTTCGCCCCGCTGGACCCGGTCGCGGTGGCCGACGGCCTCGGCAGGCTCGCGGACCAGAGCCTGCTCACCGCGACGCCCGCCGCGACCGGCACCCGGTACCAGGCGCTGGAGACCATCCGCCAGTACGGCACGGAGCGGCTCGCCGACGCCGGCGAGCTGACCGAGGTCCGCGCCCGTCACCTGGCCCGGTGCCTGGCCGGCGCGACCGCCCTCACCGCGGCGGAGGGCGAGGGCACCGGCCGGCGCGCCCGGTTCGACGCCCTGGCCGAGGACATCAGAGCCGCCCTCGCCTGGGCCGCCGACCGGCCGGAGCAGCGCGCGCACGCCCACCGTCTCGCCCTGGCCATGGGCGGGCTGACCTTCGTCCACCACCTGCTCGGCGAGGCCCAGCAGTGCTACGAACTGGCGGCCGCGCTCGCCGATGACGCGGCCGGCGCCGAGGCGCTGCGGCAGGCCGCCGCGGTGGCCGGCTGCCGCAGGCTCGGCGACGACATGCTCCGCCTGCACCGCGGCGCCGCGGAGGCCGCCCGGCGGGCCGGTGACCGTCCGGGCGCCGGCCGCGACCTGGCGACGGCCGCCACCGTCGCGTACCGCTTCTCGAGCGAGTTCACCCGGGTCCCCACCACGGCCGAGGCGAGGGCCATGCTGAGGACGGCGCGGGAACTGTCCGGTGGAAGCGTAGGTCACGGCGGAGGTGACGGCGACGGCGATCCGAGGGCCGAGGCGAGGGCCGTGCCGGGGACCGCGCGGGAACTGTCCGACGAGGGCGGGGGCGAGGGCGGAGGTCACGGTGACGGCGGAGGTTACGGCGACGGCGCCCCCGCGGTCGAGGCGGCGCTGGCGCTGGCCGAGGCGGCGGTGCTCGCGGATGCCTTCGGCGCGGTCCAGGGGGACACCGACAACACCGCGCACGAGACCGTCGGGCGCGCCGAGCGGGCCGTGGAACTCGCCCGGCGGGCGGGCGATCCGGTGGCCGAGTCCGCCGCGCTCGACGCCCTGTCCGGCGCCCTGACCTGGGCCGGTGACTCCTTCGGCGCCGCGGCTGCCGCCCGGCGCCGGATCGCCGTCCTGGAGCCGGTGCCGCACACCCCCGCCGCCACCCACGAGCGGATGGACGCCCTCGCCATGGCCGCCGGAACCGCCCTCGGCGTGGGCGACCTGCCGCAGGCCCGCCGGTGGGGCGGCCAACTCGCCGCCCACCCGCTGTTCGCCGAGGTGGGCCACCACGCCACGTCCTGGCTCCTGATCGCGGACGCGTTCGCGGGCCGCGCCGGCGACGTGCTCACCGGCAGTGCCGGGTTCCTCGACGCGTGGCGGCGCAGCGGCCGGCAACGGTCGTTCTCGCTCGGCCCGGCCGCCGCGTCGGTCGCCATGGTCCACGGCCTGCGGGGCGACCACGACGCCCGGGCTGCCTGGCTCGGGATCGTCGACCGGGCGGGCACCGAGTCGGAGCACCGCCACGGCTACGGCGCGGTCTTCGACGCGATGGTCCTGCTCCACCACGGCGATCCGGACCAGGCCCTGGAGCGGGTCGCACCGGAGCCGGACCAGGTGTGGAAGTGGGTCTCCTGGATCTGGCTGCACTGGTACGTCGCCCTGCGGGCGGAGGCCTCGGTGCTCGTCGGCCACCCGGACGCCCGTGACCGGGTCGCCGCCGCCCGCGGCACGGTCGCCGGCAATCCGGTCGCCACCGCCCAGCTGGACCGGGCCCAGGCGCTGCTGGACGGTGACCCGGCACGTCAGCTCGCCGCCGCGGCGGCCTTCGAGGCGGCGGGCTGCCCCTACCAGTCGGCACGGACGCTGCTGCTGGCCGGCCCCGGCCACCGGGAGGACGGCAGGCGCGCCCTCGCCGGCCTCGGCCTCACGGACGGCTGAGACCCCGCACGTCAGGCCCCGCCGTCCTGGTCGGCGCGGGTCACGACAGACCCGGGCGCGACCGGTCCCGGGTCTCGTCCAGCAGGCGGCGTACGGCGGGCAGGGCCCGGTCGCGGTCGTCCGGTACCAGGCCGACGCGGGTGCGGCGGTCGAGGAGGTCGGCCTCGTCGAGGGCGCCTTCGTGACGCAGTGCCCACACCAGTTCCGCGCCGGTGACGGGATGGCCCGCGAGGACGGGCTCGGCGAGGTGCGGGTGGGCGGCGGCGAGGCCCTGGACGGCCGGGGCTTCCGTGCCGTAGCGCCGGACGAGGCGGCGGGGCGCGGCGAGGGCGCGCAGCGTCCGCGGGGGCGCCGCGCCGACGAGGGGGAGGCGGGCCGTGCGGCAGGGGGCGGCGGTGAGGCGGCCCGAGGCGACGGCGGCGTCGACGGCGTCCTGGGCCATCCTCCGGTAGGTGGTGAGCTTGCCGCCGACCACCGTGACGACGCCGTCGCCCTGGCTGACGACCGCGTGCCGCCGGGAGATGTCCGCGGTCCTACCGGTGTCCGCCGAGTCCAGCAGCGGGCGCAGCCCGGCGAAGGCGCCGACCACGTCGCGACGGTGCACGGGGGTGTCGAGCACACAGCCGAGGACGTCGAGGAGGAAGCCGATGTCCGACTCCGGGGCGGCCGGGACGTCGGGCAGGTCGCCGTCGACGGGTTCGTCCGTGAGCCCGACGTAGACGCGGCCGTCGCCCTGGGGGAGGACCAGGACGAAGCGGTTCGTCTCGCCGGGGACCGGGACGTGCAGTCCTGCCGGGAGGGCGCCGAGGCGCTCGGAGCGCAGGACGAGGTGGGTGCCCCGGGACGGCCGTATCCGGATGCCCTCGACCAGCCGGCCGGCCCAGACGCCGGAGGCGTTGACGACCGTGCGGGCCCGGATCTCGCCCTCCTCGCCGGTCAGTTCGTCGCGGACCACGGCTCCGCGGCCGGTGAGCCGCAGTGCTCGGACCCGGGTGAGGACGCGGGCGCCGTGGGCGGCGGCCGTCCGGGCGAGGGCGGTGACCAGGCGGGCGTCGTCGGTGACCTTGCCGTCCCAGGACAGCAGGCCGCCGCGGAGTCCTTCGGGACGTACGGCCGGGGCGAGGTGGCGGGCCTCCGTCGCCGAGAGGCGGCGGGGCGCCGGCAGCGTGGCCCGTGCGGTGCGGGCGGCGAGCCGCAGGGCGTCCCCGGCGCGGAAGCCCGCCCAGGCCAGGGTCGCCTGGCCGCGCGAGACCAGCGGGGTGAGCGGCAGGACGAAGGGTTCGGCGTGCACCAGGTGCGGCGCGGTGCGTTCCATGAGCAGCCCGCGCTCCACCGCGCTCTCGTGGGCGACGTCGAACTGCGCGGAGGCGAGGTAGCGCAGGCCGCCGTGGATGAGCTTCGAACTCCAGCGGGAGGTGCCGAAGGCGAGGTCGTGGGCGTCGACGGCGGCGACCGTCAGGCCCCGGGCGGCCGCGTCGAGGGCGGCTCCGGCACCCGTCGCACCCAGGCCGACGACCAGGACGTCCACCGTCGGCCCGCCCACGGTCCCGGCGAGTTCCCGTGAGCGGCGGGCGGCCGACAGCGAGGAGGCGCCGCGGGGCGGGGCGGTGCTGCTGGTGCGGCTCATGGCGTGAGGGTCCTCTCCAGAAGGGTCCGCAACTCCCCGAGGAAGGCCGCGGAGTCGAGGTCCGGGTCGTCCTCGTCGGTCATGGTCCGCAGGGACAGCGTGAACGACTGGACGACGAGCAGCAGGGAGCGGGCCTGCCGCCCCGGATGGCCGGGCCGCACCGAGCCGTCCGCGTGGCCCTCGCGCACTCCGGCGGAGAGCAGTTCCAGCAGGGCTTCCTGACTCGCCCCGCGCCGGTCGAGGACGTAGGGCAGGAGGAGCTCGGGGTCCACGTCGACGATCTTGCGGAACAGCGGATGCGCGCGGAAGGCGGTCACCCCCGCCACCAGGCCGTCGACGAGGAGGGTGCGGGCGTCGGTGTCCGGGCGCCGCTCGGGCATGGCGCCGGTGGCGACTCCGACCCATTCCCGGGTCATGAGGTCGCCGACCAGCGAGCGGACGTCGGGCCAGCGCCGGTAGAGGGTCATGCGGGAGACCCCCGCCCGGCGGGCCACGTCGGTGAGCGTCGTCCGGCGGACTCCGACGGCCAGGACGCAGTCGCGCACCGCGTCGAGCACCGCGTCCCCGTCCGACTGGTTGTGACGAATAGGCGTCATGTGTCACAGTGTAACGCCTCATGAGGGCCGCGACGAGACGGCCTCCCGCACCGCCGACCTGGAGGACGACACCGATGGACATGCTGTGGAGCGGCTGGGGCGATCCCGCCGCGGCGACGGTGCTGCCCGACACGGTGCTCGGGCTGCTGCACGACCTGCTCGGCGTCGAGCCGCGCGCCGCCGCCCCGGTGCCGCTCGACCGGATCCCGGTCCCCGCCGCACCCCTCGACGCCGAGGCGTACGACGCCCTGCTGGCGGCCGTCGGGGGACACCCCGAGCACGTCCGCACCGACGCCGAGGCCCGCATCCGGCACACCCGCGGCAAGTCCACCCCCGACCTGCTGCGCATCCGCGCCGGCGAGGTCGACGACCTCCCCGCGGCCGTGGTGCTCCCCGCCGGACACGACGAGGTTCTCGCCGTCCTGCGGGCCTGCGCCGCCCACGGGCTGGCGGCCGTGCCCTTCGGCGGCGGCACCTCGGTCGTCGGCGGGCTCGCCCCCGTCGGGCGCGGCGCCTTCGTCTCCCTCGACCTGCGCCGCATGAACGGCCTCCTGGCCGTCGACCCCGTCTCCCGGACCGCCACCCTCCAGGCCGGACTGCGCGCCCCGCACGCCGAGGCGCTGCTCGCCGGACACGGCTTCACCCTCGGCCACTTCCCCCAGTCCTACGAGTGGGCCACCATCGGCGGCTTCGCCGCCACCCGCTCCAGCGGACAGGCCTCCGCCGGCCACGGCCGCTTCGACGACATGGTCCTCGGCCTCACCCTCGCCACCCCCGAGGGCACCGTCGAGACCGGCCGCGCCCCGCGCTCCGCCGCCGGCCCCGACCTGCGCCAGCTCCTGCTCGGCTCGGAGGGCGCGTTCGGCGTGATCACCTCGGTCACCGTCCGCGTCCGTCCCGTCCCGCGCTCCCGCGTCTACGACGGCTGGCGCTTCCCGACCTTCCGGCAGGGCACCGACGCCCTGCGCCGGCTGGCCCAGGACGGGCCCCGGCCGACGGTGCTGCGCCTGTCCGACGAGACGGAGACCCTCGTCGGCCTGGCACAGCCCGACGCCATCGGCTCCGACGCCGCGCGGCAGGACGCCGGCTGCCTGGCCGTCGTCGGCTTCGAGGGCACCGACGAGGACACCGCCCACCGCCGCGCCGCGGCGACCGCGGTGCTGCGCGGGGCCGGCGGACAGCCGCTGGGGGAGGAGCCGGGCCGTCGCTGGGCGCACGGCCGCTACTCCGCCCCCTACCTCAGGGACGCGCTGCTCGACGCGGGCGCCTTCGCCGAGACGCTGGAGACCGCGGCGTTCTGGTCCCGCCTGCCGGAGCTGTACGCCGGCGTCCGCGACGCCCTGACCGCGACACTCACCGGGGCGGGCACCCCGCCCCTGGTCATGTGCCACGTCTCGCACGTCTACGAGAACGGCGCCTCCCTCTACTTCACCGTGGTCAGCGCCCAGGGCGACGACCCCCTCGCCCACTGGACCCGCGCCAAGCACGCGGCCAACGACGCGATCCTCGCCGCCGGCGGCACCATCACCCACCACCACGGAGTGGGCACCGACCACCGCGACTGGTACGTACGCGAGGCCGGCGACCTGGCCGTCGACGCCCTGCGAGCCGTCAAGCGACGTCTCGACCCGGCCGGAGTCCTCAACCCGGGCGTCCTGCTTCCCGCAGACTGAACCGACCCGGCCCCCGCTCCACCGCCGACCGATCCACTCGTCCGTCCATCCGCCCATGCGTCCATCCGCCGACCGCCCGGAGGCCCACCCGATGCGACAGTTCACGGCCGTCGTCAACCCCACCGCAGGCGCTGCCACGGGCGCGGCGGCCCTTCTCGGGGTGGCCAGGCTGCTGCGGGACGCGGGCGCCGACCTGGAGACCGCCCACAGCCAGAGCCTGCGACACGCCCAGGAACTCGCCCGGACCGCCGGGGAACGCGGGCGGATCGTGCTGGCGGTCGGCGGCGACGGCGTCACCGGCGCCATCGGCGGAGCCCTCAGCGGCACCGACGCGGTCCTGGGCCTGATACCGGCGGGGCGCGGCAACGACTTCGCCCGGGCCCTGAGGCTGCCCACCGGGGCGGACGCCCTGGCACGCGTCCTGCTGGAGGCCGAACCGCGCCCCGTCGACACCATCGAGGTGCGCTCCGCGGTCCACGACCGCACCGTCGTCCTCGGCAGCGTCTACGCCGGAGTCGACGCGCTCGCCAACCGCCACGCCAACCACGCCGGACTGCTCAGGGGCGCCGCCGCCTACTACGCCGGGGGTCTCCGCGCGGTGGCCGGCTGGCGCCCCGTCCGGTACCGCGTCACCGTCGACGGCGTCGAGCACGCACACCACGGCTACACCGTCGTCGCGGCCAACTCCGGCTTCTACGGCTCGGGCCGCGTCATCGCCCCCGACGCCAGGATCGACGACGGCCTGCTGGACGTCGTGCTGATCCGGCACGCCCCCCGGCACCTGTTCTTCGCCCTGATGAACGAGCTGAAGACCGGCACCCACGTCCGCCGCCCCGAGGTGCACGTCCTGCGCGGCACCCAGGTCCGCATCGAAGCCGACCGCGGCGTCCCCTACGGCGCCGACGGCGAGGTCGAGGCCGAACTCCCGGTCACCGCCACGGCGCTCCCCGGCGCGCTGCGGGTACTGCACTGAGCCCTGCCCCGGGTGGTGCGCCGGCTGAAGCCGAGAATCCGCGCCACGGGACGGACCGGTGCCCCGGCGCGCGCGAGCACACCGGGGCACCGGTCCGGGGCGTGCGTCCCCGCCGAAGGGCTCAGCGGCGCCGGACCGTGAACGAGCACCATGCCGTCCACGCCGATTCCGTGGCACCGTCCTTGACCCGCACCCGCCAGCGGTAGGAGCCGTCGGCCAGCGTGCCGTCGGGCAACTGGTAGGCGGCGTCATGGCTGGTGTCGCTGGTCAGCTGCTTGTGCGACACCGGTTCCCCGGCGGCCGTGTCCACTTCGAAGAGCACCTTGCGGCGCGGCCCCGGCGGGTCGGACTCGACCGTACCGGGCGGCGCCACGGACTCCAGGGTGGCGGCCAGGGTCGGCGACCCGGACGTCACCACCGGGTCCCCGGCCGGGTCGCCGCAGAGCTGGAAGCCCGCGTACGGCCCGTCGGAGATCCGGGGCGTTTCCGGGGTGGGCAGCAGTTCACCCGGCCCGCCGTCCGCCGCGGACCGGGCTGCGGGCTGCGACGAGGCGCCGGCCATGGCGAAGGGGGCCGCGACGGCGCCTATGGCGCAGGCCGCCACCAGGACGGACACGGCGCGCCCCGGGCGTTCGCGAAACGTTGTGCGTACGCGCATGACTGTCTCTTCTCTCCTCATCGGGCGGCTACTTGACGTAGAGCGTGTGGTCGGGCTCCGGCGCCTGGACCTGGGTGCACTGGTACGACGTCCAGCGGTGCTCGGCGACGAGCCGCTTGCCGACCTCCTGGCAGCCCGTGAGGTTGTGCAGGTCCTCGTACTTCGTCCAGGAGGCCGCCGAGTTGGGCTTCAGCCGGTTGGCCGTCGTGTAGGCGGCCGCGTCACCGCCTGCGGTGACGCCGTCGGTGCCGTCCCATCGGTAGTGCACGCCCAGCCACACCCGCCCGACGGCGTTCTCCGTCGCGGCGGCCGAAATGCTGGAGAACGTCCTCGTCACGCCGACGGCGTTGGGGTCCTCGGTGGTGGCCGTCCAGGAGATCTGGTCGGTCCCGAACCAGTCCCGGGTGGCCCGGGCCCAGGCACCCGCGAAGGTCGCGTGGCCCGAGATGTACGCGGGGAAGGCGGGGCTGAAGTGGGTGCCGTTGCGGTCCTGGGACAGCGGCTGCCAGTTGGCGTCGGCGGTCGTGCCCGCGTTGCCGTCGCCGTCGAGGCGGATCGCGCTCTCCGGGCGCCACAGGTCGATGTCCGTCTGGTACTTCATGTCCCAGGCGACGATGGCCGCGTCCGCCATCGAGAAGGCGGTGAGGGCGAACAGTTTGGCGTTGCCCGAAACGGTCGTCCCCTGCTGGCGGGAGAGGGTCTGGGTGTGTTCGAACAGCTGCCCCGGCGGCTTGTAGGTGCCGTCGAGGTCGTTCGCCCAGAACAGGGCGGCCCGGGTCTGGTCGGCGGTACGGCTGCCGGACTCCGCGCCGCCGAGACTCTTCACCTCGTTGACCTGGGCGGCGTACGCCTGGCTCGGCAGCAGCGTGCTCATCTGCGTGTGTCCGCCGGGCCCGGCGGGACGGAACTGGGTGCTGGAGGTCATGCCGAACGGCTTGACCTTGCCCCACTCCGGGGTGGCTCCGTCACCGGTGCCGGTCGGCCGCCAGTAACCGGGCTGCGTGCTGCCGGTGTAGGGAGCGGCAGGCGCCGAGCCGTCGTTCTGCCGGGCCGAGATCATGGCCGCGGCGGCCTTCTGGCCGATCTCGGTGCCGGCCGCGCGCTGCGCCGCGGTGACCGCGGCGGGGATGGTCGAACGGGCGGCGGCTATCTCGTCGTCGAAGTTGTAGCCCGGATAGACCGACCTGAGGACGTCGAAGGCGGCGTGGTCGATGGCGCTGTTCACATCCGGCAGGGCGCCGTTGGAGGCCGTGGCCTTCACCAGGTAGGCGGCGCCGAGACACCTGGTCGCGCCTTCGGCGCAGCGCGCGGAGTTGGCGGCGTCGTAGATCGCGCCGTGCATCATCGCCCCGGCCCGGGCGAGCGGGCCGGGAGCCCCGCCGACCTGCCGGAAGGTCGCCTGGAGCACGTCGTTCCAGTAGACGACGTGGTCCTTCACCGGGTCCGCCGGGGTCTCGTACGTGACGAGGATCGACGGAGCCGCCTGCGGCGAATCCGCGGAGGCGAAGATCTTGAATGCCTTGTAGTCCGTCTCGTCGGTCGCCCGCAGGCCGACGGTGTCCACCGCGCGGTCCACCTGGGACCACTGCTTCACGAGCGGAGTGATGTCCTCCGTGATCCACCGGGGGCCGCAGTCGGTGAAACCGTGCGTCTGGGTGGACGCGGTCACCTTGGAGCGCCAGGCGGGCTGGTCGCTCCAGCGGGTGGCGGCGGACGCGGTCCCGGTGTCCCAGATCTCCCACGACCGCGGCTCACAGGAGTCCGACCAGGTGGCGTACAGGTTCAGTTCGGCGTTGAGGACGTCCTGCCCGGTCACCGCGGAACTGCGCGGGAAGTTGATGAACGAGCGGGCCTCCGTCTTCTGCCACTCGCGGCCGACGTTGAGGCCGACACCGGCGGAGAGGTCCGCGGTCTCGCCGTTGCGGACGGTGGTGTCGAAGTTGGTGCCGAAGTACACGGCGGGGTCGATCGTGACCGGGTACTTCGTGGCCTTGTCGGCCAGGAAGGCCTTGTCGGCGCGGACCGTGAGGTCGAAGCCGTCCGACTGCCGGACCACGTCCAGGTCCACGCGGGCCTTGCGCGCGCCGACGGCGCCGTCGCTCCCCGCGGAGGCGTCCCACATGAACGGCGTCGGCGCGTGGCCGACCTTCTCGCCGGTGCGGGCGTCGGTCAGCACCAGCGTCTCGTCGGCTTTCCGGCTCGCCTCGAGTCCCTCGGTGCGTACGGGGAGGGTGAAGGTCGCGGCACGCTCCGCGGCCTGACGGTCCGCCACCACGAGGTACTGCTCGAAACCGGTCCTGGTCGCCTCGACGACGAGGTCCGTCCCCGGTGCGACGTCCTCGTAGGTGGCCTTCGGGCCGTCCAACCGGGGCGCGGGCAGCGCGCCCCGCCAGCCGAGGGCGATCTCCCGGTCGCCGCTGCCCAGGGTGACCAGGTCGCCCCCGGAAGCCCCGGTGCGCCCGGCGAGGCGCAGGCCGCGCGGGTGCGCCTTGGCCCGTACGGAGCCGTCCGGGTTCTTGACGAGGTCGACATCGACGTCGACCCAGCGGCCGTGGTCCCGGTACCGCACCGGTCCGGCGAAGGACTCCTGGGACATGGTGCCGTCGGGGTTCGCCCACAGCGTGGTGCTCTCGGTGCGGGCGCCGATCACTTCGATGCGCCGCCCCTGCGCCTGGGCGGTGAGCCGGGCGTTCGCCTCTTCCCGTGCGGTGGCGGATGCGGCGGGAGCGGTGGCTCCGGTCCGGGGGGCGGCCACCGGCTCGGCGGCGTCGGCGACGGGGGAGAGGCTCAGCGCGACGCCGACTTCCGCGAGGAGGGCCAGTGCCAGAGGGAGCGCGAGGCCGAGTGTCCGGCCCCGTCGAGCCGGTCGGCGGGACCGGCTGGTGGATCTGTGCACGCCGTACTCCTTCGATCAAAAGGGGAACAGACGTGCGGCATGCTGCCAATGATCCAGTTGTAATGTCCACGTTTTACTGGGCAGTTGACGCGTGATCATGCCAACGCCGGAATACGGAACTCCGTAGCCCCACGTATTCGTCTCGTCGCCACACGTGATGCAGGGCGGGGTCGTGACGGCGGCCCCGGCCGCCCGCCCGGCCGGCCGCCCCGAGTGGCCGGGCCGTGGCATCGCCCAGATCATCGGTAGGGGGCCACGGGCCCCACCTCACGGGAAGGGTGCGGAAGGCGCCGCGTCCGCGAAGGCCTCGGTCTCCGCCGCCGCGTCCTCCGCCTCGGCCCGTGCCTCGGCGTTCGAGGCGTCGGTCTCCGCGGAGGCGGCCCGCGCCGCCGCCGAGAAGGAACTGAAGGACGTCGACGGCCGGGGCGACGCCACCGCCGACGTCTCCCTCACCGGCAAGCCGCGGGCGCAGACCGGCGGGCTGCTCGCCGTCGTCGTGAACATCACCAACCGGTCCGGCGACACCGCTTCGTACGCCGTCCAGGTCGATTTCCGCGATCCCGACGGGAAGGCCGTCGAAACCCGTTACGTCGGCGCCGAAGATCTCGCGCCGGGCGGGCGGGCACAGCCCCTCGCCGTCAGCCGCAAGCCCCCCGAGCCGCAACTGACGGCGGAGATCGCCAAGGCCCAGCGGTACTGAGTGCCCGGGACACGCCGCGGGGAGGCGCCCCGTCAGCAGAGGGGGACGTCCGGCAGCCGGTCGTCGGGGGAGCGGACGTGGATGTTGGTGATGCAGCCGCCGTACAGCGGCAGATGGGCCCACCAGTCGTTGACGTACGGCGGCACCTCGACCCGCCGGCCCTGTTTCTGGCAGCGGATCAGCACCTCGACGCCCGCGGGGAGTTCGGTGAGCTCGGTCGAGGAGGTCGTCGCGGCGGCCCGGACCCGCACGTCCGATCCTCAGGTGCCGAACCAGGTGCCGGCCGGACGCACTCCGCCGGGCACGTTCAGGGAGCGGACCAGCCGGTTCAGGGCGGTGCAGGCGGCGCCGAACGAGGTGCTCGTCGGCTGGAGGGTGAAGACGGCGACGATCGAGCGGTCCGCGGTTCCGGCCGTTCCGGTCGTGTGCAGTGCCCGTTGCGTCAGGTCCACGACATCCGCCGCCGCCGCCGGGGCGCCGGCGGCGGTCGAGGCGGCCGTACCGGATCGGGTGCCCGCGGCGGCGGCCGTGTCGGTGCAGTCCCCGGAGCCGCCGAAGCCGGACCAGCCCTGTTTCACCGCCCAGGGCCGCTCGAACGACGCCGGGATGCCGAACCGCTGGTCGAAGCCGTCCGTGCCGCACCGCGCGGACTGACGCAGGTTCCCCAGGACGATCGTGCGGACCGGCTCCGGCGCGCTGTCCAGGAGGTAGCGGTAGATCCGTACGGTGTCGGCCGCCGACAGCGCCGTGTATCCCCAGAACCCCGGATGGCCCGCCGGGGGCCCACGGTGTCGGCCAGGCCGAGCCGGGACACCATCCGGTCGACGATCGCGCTGCCGCCGTTGCGGGACCAGTAGTACGTGGCGCTCGTGTCGTCGCTGGCGCGCAGCATCGAGTCGAGCCGGGCGCGGTCGTCCGCCGGCAGGCCGTGGTCGGGGCCCCGGTCCCACAGGTGGTCGAGAGCGATGAGCAGCTTCACGACCGAGGCGGACCGGAACCGCAGGTGCGGATGGTGCTGCTCGGTGAAGGTACGGGTCTGCCGGTCGAAGACCGCGACACCCGCGGTCACCCCCGGCGGGATGTCGAGCACCGTTGCCGCGGGCGGCCCGCCGCGTGGCACGGCGCCCGGCCCGCGGCCCGTGCCGGGGCCACCGCCGTCCCGGCCACCACCACCGCCGGCAGGCACCACCGCCGGCAGGCACCACCGCCGGACGACCGTGAAACGCTCTCGCGCCGACGTGTACATCCGGGATCTCCCGATCCTCGTGCGCCGATGTCACCGGGCCCCGCCACCTTCGCCGGACCGCCGCTCAGGAGCAGTGAAAGGGCTCACGGCCGCCAGGGGAACCTCAGACCTGCGAGGGTGCCGCCGCCGAGGCCCGCCACGAGGAAGCGGGCCCGGGCACCCTCGGCCGCGAACCCCGGCGATCGCCCTCGGCCCGCGCTCCCACTACTGTCGTCGCATGACCGAGAACACCCTGCGTTCCGTCACCGTCGAACGGACCGGCACCGGACACTTCACCGCCACCAACCCGCGCGGCGGCACGATCAGTTTCGGCACCGGTTCCGCGGACGGCGGCGAAACCGACTTCACGCCGGTCGAGCTGCTGCTCGCCGCGCTCGGGGGCTGCACGGCCGTCGACGTCGACGTGGCCACCGCCCGCCACAGCGAGCCGACCCGGTTCACGGTCACCGTGACCGGCGACAAGGTCGGCGACGAACTCGGCAACCGGCTGACCGACCTCTCCGTCAGCTTCTCCGTCGCCTTCCCCGACGACGAAGCCGGCGGCCGTGCCCGCGCGATCCTCCCCCGAGCGGTCAAGGTCTCCCACGACAAGCTCTGCACGGTCAGCCGGACCGTGGAGGCCGGAACACCCGTCACGGTCACGGTCGAGGACGCCTGACGGGACGGGTTCTCTCTCCCCCCGGGGGGTGGACGTCGTCGGCCCGCCGGTGCCGTCGCGGAGGTCACGCGGCCCCGGCGTCGGCACCGCCCTCCGGCCGGGTCTCGCGCCCTCCCGGGTGCCGGTGGCGCCAGGTCCAGAAGACCCCGCAGGACACCACGGCCCATCCTGCCAGCACCAGGAAGGGGAAAGCGTGCTGGTGTCCCGCGAAGTACACCGCCGTGTGCTGGGCGTTGACGGACGCGCCGGGCGGGAGCCACCGGCCGATCAGGCCCAGCGGGGAGGGCAGCAGCGGCCACGACACCGCGCCGCCCGATGACGGATTGCCCAGCAGGACCATCAGCCCCCAGGTCGGCAGCATCGCCCAGCGGCCCACCAGCGTGTTGAACATCGTGAAGACCATGCCGCTCGTGAACAGCGTGAGCGCCAGGATCAGCCACGACTCGACGAACGGCAGATCGAGCGCGCCCAGCAGCCAGTCCACCGTCACGGCGATCGCGAACCCGCCCAGCAGCGCGTACAGAGCGGTGCAGACGATGCGCTCGATCGGCGTGAGGGCCCGTGCGTGCACGCTGAGCTGGATCGCGCCGACGAATCCGATGATCACTGCTGCGAGGGAGACGTAGAAGATCGCCAGCCCCCGCGGGTCTCCCTCCTGGAGGGGGTTGACGTCCCGGACGGTGACGGCGACGCCCGTTCGCCGGCCCACCGCGGGCGCCGCCTCGGCCAGCACCTCCGCGACCGACGCGCCGGACGCCGCGGAGAGATCCAGCACGACGGCCCGTTCCCCCCTGCGCACGTCGACGATCGCGAAGACCCGCTGTTCCTCGACCGCCGTCCGGGCTTCGGCCGCCGTGTCGTAGGGCTTGATCTTCACCGCCGTGTTGAGGGCCTTCTCCATGCCGTCGAGGAAGCGCCGTCCCTCGGGCTGTCCGGGGGAGCCGACCAGCGCGGTGGGGATCGAGCGCGGGGTCGGGTCGGCCATGGAGTAGGTGTAGGAACCGGCGAACAGGGCCGCGGCCGCCGTCAGGATCAGCACGAGCACGGCCGCGGGCAGGAACGGGGACTCCTTGAACCTGGCCCACCCCCGCGGCGACGCAGACGGCTCACCGCGGTCATCTTCTGGCATTTCGGGCATGCGGGTCACGTTAGCCGTCCCTCGCCCGGGAACCGGTCGATCCGCGGGACCCGGGGCGCTCCCGGCGCCGGCCCCGCCTGCCGGCGGAACGCGGTCGGCTGTCCCTGTCGGCATCAGGCGCGGGCCGCGACGTCCACCGGCGTGGTGCGGGTGTTTCGTCCGCCATTCGAATGAAAAGAGAACGCTGCCGGGCGCAGCGCTTGCACGGCAGCCGTGGTCTCCGATGGGCTGGTCGCACACTGCCGCACCCGAGCGCCCGGCTCGGCGAGAAGGCAGGACTCCCGGTGCCCCTTCGTCCACCGGGACCCCCACTGCCGACCGAGGGAACTGATGGCGACCCAGACCGAACCTGTTGCTCCCGTGCCGGCGGTGGCGCGCCGCAGCCGGGGCCGAGTGATCGTCAGCTGGCTGACCACGACCGATCACAAGAAGATCGGCCACCTCTACCTGATCACGTCGTTCGCTTTCTTCCTGATCGGCGGAGCACTGGCCCTGGCGATCAGGGCGGAACTGGCCAGGCCGGGGCTGCAGATGCTGTCGAGCGAGCAGTACAACCAGGCCTTCACCATGCACGGCACGGTCATGCTGCTGCTGTTCGCCACCCCGACGTTCGCCGGGTTCGCGAACGCCGTCATGCCGTTGCAGATCGGTGCCCCGGACGTCGCCTTCCCGCGGCTGAACATGCTCTCGTACTGGCTGTTCCTCTTCGGCGGCCTGATCGCGATGAGCAGCCTGATGGTTCCCGAGGGCGCCGCCGACTTCGGCTGGACCGCCTACACACCCCTCAGCGGTGGCGAGCGCACCCCTCAGGTGGGCGGTGACCTGTGGATCATGGGGCTCACCCTGGGCGGCTTCGGGACGATCCTCGGCGCGGTCAACTTCGTGACCACGATCCTCTGCATGCGCGCACCGGGCATGACCATGTTCCGCATGCCGGTCTTCACCTGGAACGTGCTGCTCACCTCCGTACTGGTACTGCTCGCCTTCCCCGTCCTGGCCGCGGCCCTGCTCGCCCTGGAGGCGGACCGCAAGTTCGGCGCGCACATCTTCGACCCGGAGAACGGCGGGGCGCTCCTGTGGCAGCACCTGTTCTGGTTCTTCGGCCACCCCGAGGTGTACATCCTGGCCCTGCCGTTCTTCGGGGTGGTCACCGAGATCCTCCCGGTGTTCTCCCGCAAGCCGATCTTCGGCTACATGGGGCTGGTCGGCGCCACCATCGCCATCACGGGCCTGTCCGTGACCGTGTGGGCGCACCACATGTTCGCCACCCAGGCCGTCCTGCTGCCGTTCTTCTCCTTCATGAGCTTCCTGATCGCGGTGCCGACCGGGGTGAAGTTCTTCAACTGGATCGGCACCATGTGGAAGGGCTCGATCTCCTTCGAACCGCCGATGCTGTGGGCGGCCGGCTTCCTGGTCACCTTCCTCTTCGGCGGCCTGACCGGCGTCCTGCTCGCCTCCCCGCCGATGGACTTCCACGTCACCGACAGCTACTTCGTGGTCGCCCACTTCCACTACGTCCTGTTCGGCACGATCGTCTTCGCGATGTTCGGCGGCTTCAGCTTCTGGTGGCCGAAGATGACCGGCAAGATGCTGAACCCCCGGCTGGAGAAGGTCCACTTCTGGACCCTGTTCGTCGGCTTCCACATGACGTTCCTGGTCCAGCACTGGCTCGGCGCCGAGGGCATGCCCCGCCGCTACGCCGACTACCTCGCCGCGGACGGTTTCACCGCCCTCAACACCCTCTCCTCCATCGGCGCGTTCCTGCTCGGCCTGTCCACGCTCCCGTTTCTCTACAACGTCTGGAGGACCTCGCAGAAGGGGGAGCTGGTCGAGGTCGACGACCCCTGGGGCTACGGCCGCTCGCTGGAGTGGGCCACCTCCTGCCCGCCGCCGCGCCACAACTTCGTCACGCTGCCGCGCATCCGCTCCGAATCCCCCGCCTTCGACCTGCACCACCCCGAACTCGCGCAGATGGAGCAGGAGGTCAATGCCGGTCAGCGAGACGCCGTCGACGCCGAGGGCCACAAGGGCGAACCGCGGTGACGGCCGGCGGGCACCCCGCTCCCGACGGGCGGGACGGCGCCCTGGCGAACGAAGCCGAGGGCTACCTCCTCGCCCGTGCCCACCACGACCAGGCGCACCGCGACGCCGAGGACCTCTGCGCCCGGCTGCCCTGGCTGACCACGGGCCAGGCCGACGACCTGACCCGCCACTACGTCCGGCAGCGCACCGACCTCACCCGCCGGATGCTGCGGGACACGGTCCGCCGGGCCGCCGAGCTCCGACGCGAGTACGAGAGCCGCTACGCCGCCCTCCGCCGCGACCTGCTCAAGTGCCACGCCGTGTTCGCGTCGGCCGTCCTCGCCTGCGCCGCCGCGGTGAGTACGGCGGTCGTTCTGCTCGCCCGCTAGGTGTATTGACCCGCAGGGTTGTTCACGCGGTTGATGCGGGTGTGCTGCGCGGAGGGACGGAACCCGGCAGTGGCCGACAGGGCTGCCGGGGCGCCGCGTGCGGGGGACGTCAGTCGTGGTGGCGGCGGAGAACGGCGGTCGCGCCGGCGCCGCTCGCGTGCCGGCGCCTCGGCCGGTCGTGCCGGGGCAGGCGGATCTCGACATCGCCGTCCAGGATCCGGGTCTCGAAGGCGGGCTGGGGCGCGGTGGCCGGGCCGTGTACGTTCCATCCGTCGGAGAGCCGGAAGACGCTGCCGTGCCACGGGCACCGCACGCACCCGTCGGACACGGTGCCCTCGGACAGCGGACCCGCGAGATGGCTGCACCGTTCGGCCAGCGCGTGGACGGCCCCGCCGGACCGGCGGACCACCAGGACCGGCACGTCGTCCACGACACGCCGTACGGGCTGCTCGACCGGGAACTCGTCCACGGTGCCGATCCGGTGCCAGCCCTCGCGCACGACGTGCTGGACCTCTTCCGCGTGGTTGGCGCCGGACGCCTGCCGGTAGGCCATGTGTCCGCCCAGCATGCCTCCGAGCCCGACCGCCGTCAGGCCGAGGAAGCCGTAGGTGCGGCCGACGGCCGGACGGCCCCGGAGGCGACAGGTGAGGGAGGTCGCGTAGAGACCGACGGCGGTGAGATTCGCCACCGCGTGCACAAGTCCCACACGGGTCTGCTCCCGGTGCAGTTCCGCCCAGTCCACCGCACCCGCCAGCGCCGCGGGCGCGGCGGTGGCCAGGCCGACGCCCACGAGCAGGCCCGCCTCGCGGGAGCGGCCGGGAAGGGTGTCGAGGACGGCCGCGGACAGCCAGCTCCCGATCGGCACCTGCACCATCAGCGGGTGGACCGGATGCCCCAGCCAACGGCCGTGCAGCACGTCCCGTCCGCGTCCGAGCGGCAGGGCGCGCACTCGGTTGCCGAGGGCGTCGATCAGGGGATCGGCTCGCGGGCTGCGCTCCAGACGGTCCAGGAGCCACAGCAGTCTGCTCTGCTTCGGACGGCGGCTTTGTGGCGTTGTGTTCATGCGCAGCCGGGTCCCCGGAGCGCGGGCGTCGCAAACGGCGGACGGAAAGCGGTCCCGACCAGCTGGGGACACCTTGTCCGCAGCCGTCGAAAGAGCCACTGCCGCGACAGAAGAAGATCTCTTCGGGCGGAAGAAAACCTGTCATGACGGCAGTAGACATCCCCCGATGCGGGAGCTAGCGTTGGGTCCGTAGTCAGGAAGTCGAACCAGCGGCAGGACGAGCTGCCGTGCAGTAACCGCACATGTCGACATCGCGCAACCGAATGAGGTGAGGAGCAGACGCCATCAGGATCGCCCGGGTGAGGACGGAGTACCGCCCGGGTACCGCAGACCCCAGATCGGAAGGTGGTCCACGGTCACGCATTCGCGATCCCCGCAGACCCGCCTACGCGGCGGGCAGGCGGAACAAGGAAGCCGGTGCAGGTCAGCCGGTAGATGGTGTTGAAACCTCGGGGCCCTGGACGCAGACAAGCGTCCAGGGCCCCCCGACGCGTCCTTGGAAAGAAGAGGTCTATGCCCCCTGCTGATCCCCGCACCCTCGACCCGCTCGACGACGACGACTACCCCGCCTACACCATCGGCCGGGCCGCCGACATGCTCGGCACCACCCCCGCCTTCCTCCGCACCCTGGGCGACAACCGCCTGATAGCACCCCTGCGCTCCGGCGGCGGGCACCGTCGCTACTCCCGGTACCAGCTGCGCATCGCGGCCCGCGCGCGGGAACTCGTCGACGCCGGCACCCCCATCGAGGCCGCCTGCCGGATCATCATCCTCGAGGACCAGCTCGAAGAAGCCAGGCGCATCAACGAGGAACTGCGCGAACAGGCCGACCGGCGCAGGACCTCGGCCTGACCCACGGCAACGGCCCCCGGCCCGCGGCACGGACGACGGGCCGGTCCGCCCCTCGTCAGCGACCCTTGCGCACCCGGGCCGCCGCACGGGCCTCCGCCGTCCTGCGGGCCTCGGCGGTCCTGCGGGACTCCTTGGCGGCGCCGGCCGGACGGGTGCCCAGCCCGCGGAAGGGAGCGTTGCCGCCGCTGCCCTTCGTCCCGGCGGGCGGGCGCTTCGCCCCGGTGATCGCGGTCAGCGCCGCCTCACCGGAGCGGACCTGCGTGACCGTCGGCCTGATCCCGGCTTCGGACATCATCCGGTTCACCTCACGCCGCTCGTTGGGCGTGACCAGCGTGACCACCCTGCCGGACTCCCCGGCCCGCGCCGTACGCCCGCCCCGGTGCAGGTAGTCCTTGGCGTCGGCCGGCGGGTCCACGTTGACGACGAGGTCGAGGGCGTCGATGTGGATGCCGCGCGCGGCGACATTGGTGGCCACCAGCACGGTGACCTCGCCCTTCTTGAACTGGGCCAGCGTGTGGGTGCGTTGGGGCTGCGACTTCCCGCTGTGCAGGGCGGACGCCCGCACCCCGCTGGCCCGCAGGTGCCGGGTGAACTGGTCCACGGCGGCCTTGGTGTCCAGGAACATCAGCACCCGGCCGTCCCGCGCGGCGATCTCGGTCGCGGTCGCGTACTTGTCGGCGCCGTGGATGTTCAGGACATGGTGCTCCATCGTGGCGACGGAACCGGCCGAACGGTCGACCGACACGAGGACCGGCTCGTGCAGATGGTCCCGCACCAACTGGTCGACGTTGCGGTCGAGCGTGGCCGAGAACAGCAGCCGCTGCCCGTCGGCGGGAATCTGCTCGAGGATGTCCGAGACCTGGGGCAGGAAACCCAGGTCGCACATCTGGTCCGCCTCGTCCAGCACCGTGACCCGCACGTGGTTCAGGAAGCAGTCCCGGCGCGACAGCAGATCGGTCAGCCGCCCCGGCGTCGCGATGACGACATCGGCGCCGGCCCGCAGCAGCGCCGTCTGCCGGTTGATCGACAGGCCTCCGACCACCGTCGCCAGCCGCACGTCCAGCACCCGTGCGTACGGCTCTAGCGCCTCGCCCACCTGCTGGGCGAGTTCCCGGGTCGGCACCAGGACCAGCCCCCGGGGCCGCTTCGGCTCCGCCCGCCGGCCCGCCGTGCGGACGAGGAGGGCGAGGCCGAAGGCCAGCGTCTTGCCGGAGCCGGTCCGTGCCCGGCCGAGGACGTCGCGGCCGGCCAGCGCGTCGGGCAGGGTCGCCGCCTGGATCGGGAAGGGCTCCGTCACGCCGAGGCCGGTCATCGCCGTCAGCAGTTCCGGCGGGAGGCCGAGCGCGCCGAAGGACGCGGCCGGCGGCAGACCGGGGGAGAGGGTCGGGGACGTCGGGAGTTCACCCTGCGGCGCTGTCGCCGGCCGGTGCTTGCCGGTGTGCGGGAGTCCAGGGGCCGGCGGCTTCGCGTTCATGGGGAACCTTCCTCGGTGTGACGCCCGCAACACGCCGGGGTCCGTACCCGTTGGTACGGACCCCGGCGGCATCGAAAGCGTTCGCCCATTTTACCAGCGGCCGCCCGCACGCCCACGGATCGGCCGGCCGGTACCGGACACCGGGACTCCGCGGACAGCCACGGCCCCCGCGCCGCGTACGCGACCAGCCCTCCTCCCCGCGGTGATCGCTGATCAGGAGGCGACCGGGTCGGGCACAATTGACGGACGAGAAGGCATCGGAGGGGGCTGCTGTGGTGTACGGATCGGACTTCGGTGCCGGATCGCGCAACGGACCGGCCGGAGCGTACGGCGTGACGCGCCCCGCACCGCCGTCGCGGCGGGCGCGCGCCCGGGACGCGGCGGTGCTGGTCGCGGGGTGGGTCGCCCTGCTGTGGGTGCTGGAGATCATCGACGTGGTCAGCGGCCACGCCCTCGACTCCTACGGCATCTCGCCGCGGGAGTTCGGCGAGTTGCGCGACGTCGTGCCCGCCGCCTTCCTGCACTTCGGCTTCGGCCATCTCGCCGCCAACAGTCTGCCGCTGCTGGTGATGGGCTTCCTCGCCGCCCTGTCCGGCATCCGCCGCTTCCTCGCCGTCACCGCGCTGATCACCCTGGTGAGCGGCCTGGGCGTCTGGCTCACGGCACCGGCGTACTCCACGACCGCGGGCGCCTCCGGCGTCGTCTTCGGCCTCTTCGGCTATCTGGTCGTCCGCGGCTTCGTCGACCGCCGCATCGGGGACGTGCTGGTGGGCCTCCTCGTCGGCGCCGTCTACGGTTCGATCCTCTGGGGCGTGCTGCCGACGGCGACCGCGGTCAGCTGGCAGGGGCATCTCTTCGGCCTGATCGGGGGCGTCGTCGCGGCGGTGGTGTTCCGGCGGACTCCCGGCCGCCAGGGATGAGCCGCCGCCCGGGCTCGCTCTGAGGCCGGGCGCGGGTCGCCCGCCGGGATTCCGGGCGGTGCCGGGGCGGTAGGAGCGGCGTTTCGGGGTACTGGGCCGCCATGACACCGGAGAACGATCACGCTGAATCCGTGCGTGCCGCTCGGCAGTTGCGGCGCATCCGCCCCGTCTACGCGGGGGGAGCCGTCCTGTGGGCCGCCTCGGCCGCCTGGGCGGGATGGGAGGACCCGGGGAGCCGGCAGATGTGGGTGTCGGTGTTCTTCCTGGTCGTCTTCGCCGGTCTGTTGTCCATGACGTCCCTGTGGCTGGTGCACCGGCGGCCGGCCGATGCCGGCGGGGTGGTGCACCATGCCGCACCGCGGAGGATGGCCGCACGCCGGCAAGCGAGCGCCTGAGCGGGGCGGTTCGAGTTTCGCGCGGCGGGCCGACCGTCCCGTTCGCCTGCTCGGGGCGGCGGGTTCCGCCGCCGCGCCGTCGAACGCCCGCCACGGCTGCCGGCCCCGCCGGCTCCCGCCGCGAGGGGAGTCGGCGGGACCGGCCGGTTCGGGCCGCCCCGCCGATCCCGCCCCTGCGGCGGCGGGGCGTTCCCCGTCGGGGCGCGGAAGGCGGGCGGTCCCTCGTCAGGAGCGGGGACGGGCCCCCGGCCCCGGTCGGGCGGTGACCTCACCGGGGGTGAGGGTCGCGTGGTCCGCGGAGCACTCGACGACGACGCGGACCGGAGCGTCGCAGCCGGTGTGGCGGACGTCCAGCACGGGTCCCTCGGTGCCCAGGGCGTAGGTCTCGCCCCACTGACCGAGTGCCATGAGGACGGGCCACAGGTCCCAGCCCTTGCGGGTCAGGCGGTACTCGTTGCGGGAGCGGTTGCCCGGCTCCCGGTAGGGCACGGTCTTCAGGACGCCGGCCGAGATCAGCTTCCGGAGGCGGTCGCTGAGAACGGCCTCCGACAGGCCGATGTGACGGTGGAAGTCGTCGAAGCGGCGGACCCCGTTGACGGCGTCCCGCAGGATCAGCAACGTCCATTTCTCCCCCACCACGTCGAGCGTGCGCTGGACGGGGCAGTTCTCCGTGCTCGCCTCAAGCCACTCCATTCCGCCATGGTAGAGGGCTGACTTCGTCATTGACAGCCAGGTGGACCGACGGCTAGCTTCATTTGCAAAAGTCAGATGGGAAGGCCTCGGCTCGTGGGACGAACGCGTACGTATCAGTGGGACGACCCCGCGATCCTGGCGGAAGCCGCCGGGCGCATGTCCGGCATCGACTTCCTGCGCGAACTGCTGGCGGGGCGGCTCCCGGGGCCGCCCGTCAGCCGCACCGTGGACTTCACCCTGGACGAGGTGGAGCCCGGCAGGGCGGTCTTCTCGCTGACCCCGGGGGAGGAGCACTACAACCCGATCGGCAGCATGCACGGCGGCGTCTTCGCCACCCTGCTCGACTCGGCGGCCGGCTGCGCCGTGCAGTCCACCCTTCCGCAGGGCATGGCCTACACCTCGCTCGACCTCACCGTGAAGTTCCTGAGGCGGATCACCGTGGACACCGGAACGGTGCGTGCCATCGGCACGGTTGTCAGCCAGGGCCGCCAAACCGCCCTGGCGCAAGCGCAGTTGGTCGACGGAACGGGACGTCTGCTCGCCCACGCCACCAGCAGCTGCATGCTCTTCCCGGTGCCTCCGGCGTCGTAGGCGACCGCGGTCCCGGGTTCTCCGCGGAGCTCCGGGCGGTGGTCCCGGCGCCCGGCCCCCGGCCGCGCCGAACCGGTCACCCGCGCCTCGTATCCTTCTTGCCGGCCGCCCACCGGGGCGCGCGAGGGGGAGGGGCACGCCCATGGGGGACGGGATCGAGCTGTGGTTGCGCCGGGCCGGCAGGTCTCTGCCGATGGGTGTGGCCATGATGGGCTTCGCCGTGGCACGGGAGCGCTGGTGGCTCCCGCTGCGCGTGCTCGTGTTCCTCGGGGGTGTGGCCGCGGTGGTGGACTGCGGCGTCGAGACCTGGAAGCTGATCCGCTCCAAGGAGTCGACACGCGAGGCGTTGGACCGGCTGGAGGCGGCCGAGCGGGCGGAGCGCGGGTGGACCCGGGCCGTGTTCGAGGGCCGGTGGCCCGACGGGGCGTCCAGGTGGCGTAGGGCGTGTCCGACGGCGGGACGGGCGGGCTCTGCGGCAACCGACGCGGTCCGGTGTCCTGTCCGGTCGGAGCCCGCCTCCGGTGAGCTGCGCATCCGGGCGGCCGGGGACCGGTGCCGGTGCCGGCTGCGGTCACCCGGCATCCGGGCGGCCGCCGACCGGCCTCGCGTGCCACGAGCCCGGGCGGGCGGCGTTCGAGCGGACGGTGCGGTGTCGCATCCGTGGACGGGGAACCCCTGGAACACAGACGGGGGCGGCACCGGCCGCGCCGAGACGTGGGAGAGGTGGTCTTGTGTCCGCAGCCCGGGACGCGACGGACGTGCTGGTGGTCGGAGCCGGACTCGCCGGGCTCGCCTGCGCCGGGGACCTGCTGGCGGCCGGCGTCGCCGTACGGGTCGTGGAGGCCGGCGACGAGGTCGGCGGAAGGATGCGCTCCGACCGGGTGGAGGGCTTCGTCGTCGACCGCGGGTTCCAGGTCTTCAACACGTCCTACCCCCAGGTCCGGCGCAGGCTGGCCCTGAAGGACCTGAGGCTGCGGCCCTTCACCCCCGGCGTCCTGATCCACAGCCCCTCCGGCCGGCTCCGCTTCAGCGACCCCACCCGCCGCCCGCGCACGCTGCCCGACCTGCTGCCCGGCCGCCTCGCCGGGCCGCGCGACCTGGCCGCCCTCGGCCTGTTGTCCGCCCGCGACATGCTGGCTCCGCCCCGCCGGCTCAAACGGCTCGCGGACACCACCACCCGCACGGCGCTCGCGGACGCCGGGATCTCCGACGCGTTCGTCGAGAGGTTCTTCCGCCCGTTCCTGTCGGGGGTCTTCCTGGAGGACGAGCTGGAAACCTCCGCCCGGGTGTTCCACCTCGTGTGGCGGAGCATGCTGCGCGGCACCCTGTGCCTGCCCACCGAGGGCATCGGAGCCGTACCGCGAGCCCTGGCGGCCGCCCTGCCGCGCGGCACGGTCCACCTGGAGACGCCGGTGGAACGGCTCACGGACGACGGCGCGCTGACGGCGGGCGGCCGGGAGATCGCCGCACGGGCCGTCGTGGTCGCCACCGGCCCCGGACCCGTCGGCGACCTGCTCCCCGAGGCCGGCCTCCCCGACTACCGGGTGGTGACGACGTACTACCACGTCGCCCCGCGGTCCCCGCTCGGCGAGCCGACGCTCCTCGTGGACACCCGGCGCCGCTTCCTCAACACCTGCGTCCTCAGCGAGGTCGTGCCCGCCTACGCCCCGCCCGGCCACGCGCTCGTCGCCACCTCGGTCCTGGGCCGGGACCAGGAGGGCGGGGAGCGTGCCGTACGGGCGGCGCTCGGCGAGGCGTACGGCACCGGTACGGACGGCTGGGACCTGCTGACCGTCCGGACGATCGAGGACGCGCTGCCCGCGATGATCCCGCCCCGGCCCCTGACCCGCACCACGCGTGTGGCGCCGGGCCGTCACGTGTGCGGCGACCACCGCGCCACCGGGTCCGTGCAGGGAGCCCTGGCGTCCGGGGCGCGGGCCGCCCGCGAGGTGCTGCGGGATCTGCGGCGGTAGCCGGACCGGACCCCTGCCGCGGCATCTGCGGTGGTCGCCGGGCGTCCGGCTGCCGGGTCCGCGACATCGGCCTGATGTCCGTCTGTCGGGTCCGCGGCGTCGGCCGGGTGCCGGGTGCCGGGTGTCGGGTCTTTGGCGTCGGCCCGCCCTGCCGCCGGATCGGCGGCGGCAGGGCCCAGGTGCGCCTTGGCCCGGTGGAAGCGCCGACGGCGGAACACCGAGCGGGCCTCGATCATCACCACGGGCGTGTCGGAAGAACCCGCCGGTCGGGAAATGCGTCCCGAGCCGGTCGCCGAACAGTCGGTCGGGGACCGTCATGACAGCTCCTCCCCGCCTCCGCCCCCCCGGTGGGGCCGTCCACTCGGGGGCGCCGCACACGTTTCGCCGCGCGGCCACGCCACGGGTGCCACCACGAGGACGCTGCAACCGCTCGCCCCCCGTCCTCGGAAGTGGTGACGAAAGCGGACGGGACGGAGCCTCGGCTCCGTCGCGGGCGGCGCCGCCGGACGGAGGCAGGGACCCGCCGGAGTCGGCGCTCGTCGTCCGTCCACGCGTGCTGGGACAAGGAGGTGGCCGGTGGAGGTGAACGGTGATCGTGTCCTCGTGCCCGGCGCCACCGGCGTCATCGGCGCCGCCCTCGCCGAGCGGCTGCACGGACTCGGTGCGCGGGTCGCCGTGGCGGGCCGTGACCCGGCCTCCCTGGCGCGGGTCTCCGCCGCCTGCGGCGGCGCGCCGGCCCGTCGCTTCGACGCCTACGACCTGGACGGCTGTGCCCGCACGATCCCCTGGGCGGTCGGCGCGCTCGGCGGTCTGGACACGGTGGTGGTGTGCGTGGGGGCCGCGGGGTTCGGTCCGGCCGAGGCGGTCGGCGACACGGTCGCCGAGCACCTGCTGACGGTCAACGCCCTCGCTCCCGTCGCCTTCCTCCGCGCGGCGCTCACCGTCGTACCGCCGGGCGGCACCCTCGCCGCGGTGACCGGCGTCGTCGTGGACGCCGCACCGGCCGGCATGGCCGACTACACCGCTTCCAAGGCGGCGCTGGCGGCCTGGCTGACGTCGGTCCGCCGTGAGCGCCGGCGCACCGGTACGGCGGTCCTGGACATCCGGTTGCCGCACGTGGAGTCAGGGTTCGCGGAACGCGCCGTGGTCGGCCGCCCGCCCGTCCTGCCCCCCGGGCGCACGGTCGACGAGGCGGTGGACATGATCGTCGACGCCCTGACGGCGTCCCGTGTGCCGTCCACCCGGTGACGACGGCGTACCGGGAGCGCGGCCCGGGACGTCCCCGAGCCGTCCCGGGCCACGGCGGGCCTGCGGCCGGTGCGGCTCGACGCGTCGGCCCGCACCTCGCACCCCGCGGAGTCCGCGCCGGGGAGGGGTGCCCGCCTCGCCGGTGCAACCGTCCCGGGGCCTTCGGCCGAATGATCCACGGGGCGGGCCGGACGCCAGGCGGCGTCGCCGCGCCCGCGAACCGTCACCTGCCGGAAGGAATGCGTGATGAGCGATCGCGGCGAACGGTACACCGGCGGCGTCGAGTCCCTGACCCCACTCGCCCCTCGCCGCCTGCGCCGTGTGCTGTTCCGGCAGTTCTGGCGCGACCTGGTGTTCCTGCACTGGGAGGTCGACCCCTTCGACGTCGCCCGCCTCCTGCCGCCCGGGACGGTCCCGGACCTGCACCGCGGCCGCGCCTACGCGGGCCTGGTGTTCTTCCGCATGGAGGACCTCGCTTTCGGCAACGGCCCGCCGCTGCCGTACCTGGGTACGTTCAACGAGGTCAACGTGCGCCTGTACAGCCGTGACGCGCTCGGCCGGCGCGGTGTGGTCTTCCGCTCGCTCGACTGCGACCGGCTGCTGCCGGTCCTCGCCGCGCGGGCGGGCTTCCGGCTGCCCTACCGATGGGCGCGCGTGTCCCGGCAGTGGCACGGGCGGCGTCTGGTGTACCGCACCCGGGGCCGGGTGCACGAGCGCCCGAGCGGCCGGGTCTGGGTCCAGGTGTCGGACGACGCGGTGAGGCCCCGGCCGCTGGACGAGTTCCTGACCCACCGCTGGGGGCTGCACGAACGCGGGCCGACGAGGACGTACTACCTGCCCAACGCCCACCCGGTGTGGACCTTCCGGCGCTGCGACCTCCTCGACCACGACGCGTCCCTCCTCGCCGCGGCGGGGGTCGCTCCGCTGCGCGCGGAACCCGACAGCGTCCTGTACTCGCCCGGTGTTCCGGTGCGGTTCGGCAGGCCCGTGCCGCTGCCGGCACCGGGCCGCGCGAGGTGAGGGGACGCCGGCCGCCTCAGCGCGCGGGGGCCGGCTCGCCCATGACGGCCAGGAGCCGGGCGGCCGCATGGTCCGGGCCGCGCTCGCCGGCCTGACGTGCCCACCGCCCCATGCGGTCGCGGACGGCCGTGGTCAGGAAGTGCAGCACCGCCGGTACGTCGCGGGGGGACAGGGTGTTCGGGTCCCGTACGACCCCGACGCCGGCGCGCTCCGCGTCGCGCGCGACGGCGAACTGATCGCTGGAGAACGGAAGGACCAGCGCGGGGACCCCGAACCGCAGGCATTCGGTGAACGAGTTGTTGCCCCCGTGGTGGACCATCGCGTCCACGTGGGCGAGCAGGGACTGCTGCGGGACGGACGGCGCCACGACGACGCGGTCGCCGGCCAGATCCGCGAGGGCGGCCGTCCGCCGGCCCGCCGCCACGACGACGGCTGTGCCGTCGGTGCCGTCCACCACCCCGGACACGACGGTCCGCAGAACGTCGTCGCGGGCGCTCAGGAAGGTGCCGAGCGCGACGAGGACGACCCGGTCGGCCCGTTCGCGCAGCCGCCGCAGCCGCCGGGACCAGTCGTCGTCCAACGGCTCGGCGGCGCCGACCATGTGTCCCGCGTACACATGGTCCGGGCCCGTCGGCGGCACGGGCAGCCAGGGCAGTTCCGGATAGGAGTACAGGACCGCGTCGGGCGACGTCAGCGCGAAGGCGCGGCCCGGGGCGGGGGCGGCGGGCGCCTCGGTCCGGGTGAACGCGTCGAACAGCGCCGTGAACGCGTCGTCGTTCTCGCGGGCCGCGGCCGTCAGGTCGGCCAGTCGCCGCGGGTCGGGCCGCAGGGCGGCGGGCCAGTCGTAGGGCAGGCCGAAGTAGCTGTCGGGACCCGCGAGGACGTAGGTCGGATGCCCCGGGCAGAACGTCGCGTACCGCACCCCCAGACAGTGCAGGCCGAGAGTCACCGCGTAACCGAGCTGATCCACCACGTACCAGTCGGGGCGCAACCGCTCGTCGAGGGCACGCAGCTCCGCGAGCACGCCCTCCGGGTCGGCCAGCATGTCGGCCCGGCGGTGGCGGGCCTGCGTCATCAGGGCGGCAACCGCGCCGTGCCGGGTGGCGTCGAGGAACTCGCCCAGCCGGGCCGCCTCCGCGGCCTCCTGCTCCGTGGCCTCCGCCACCCCCGTGTTCGCGTTGCGCGTCACGGTCAGCGGCACGAAGCGCGCACCGGCGCGGGCCGCGAGATCCTCGAACGCCTCCGAGCACGCGAAGTGCACGTCCGCCCCCCGCTCCCGCAGGGCGGCCGCCAGGACGGCCAGGGGGCGGGCGTGGGAGAAGAACGGCGGGCTGATGATCACGATGCGCGGCATACCCCTCCTTCGCCACGGCGCGGTGCCACGGATGCGGCGGGCCCTCGGCGGGCCCTCGGCGGGACGGCGCGGCACGGCACGGGGCGGCGCGGGACAGGTCGCGCCGGCGCAGAACACAGCAGGCCACGGCGGGGAACGGTGGGGAACGGCGGGACGCGGCCAAGACACGGCAGGGCCGCCTGCCGGAGCGTGCGCCGGGAGCGGGTGCATCCGGGTGAAGCCTCCCGGAGGAACTCGCAACGTCGTCCGTTCCGCACGAAGGAGACCAGAGTGTCCGCCTCCTCAGCGCCGCCGTGGGACACCACGGCGGCAACGCCGTCCCATGAGGATCCAGACCTGCTCGCCGCCGCGCGGGCCGTCTTCTTCCGCGGCACGCGCGCGGACGGGCCGGGCAGCGCCGCGGGCCGGCCCCCCGGCGGTGAGCTGGCGATGCTGCTGGAGGCCGAGTACGGGCTCGGCCCGCGCCCCGTCCCGCACGGCCCGGCGCCCGCGCTCAGCCGCGAGGACACGGCCGTCGCCTCCCTGCGACGGGCCTGCCGTCTCGCCGTTCCGCTCGCTCCCGAGGCCCTGCTCGCCCACGCCCACGGAGGACCGAGGCTCGGCGCGGTCCTGGCCGAGATGTGGCCCGACACCGTGCGCCGCCACGGCGCACGGTACGCCGAGGAGACGCTGCGCCACATGCTGCTGCACGGCGCGCCCGTCGCCGCGCGCACCGCGTTCCTGCTGGACTGCGCCGAAACGGCGGACCTGCGCCCCCTGTCCGCGGCCGAGGCCGCGGCACTCGCCGGGCCCGCCGACCGGGGCGCCCGCCACGCCCTCTGGCGCTACCTGCACCGGCTCCCCGACGGCACCGCCCACCTGCCCGTCGCCGACACCGCGACGGACGCCTACGAGCGACTGCTCCTCGACCCTCCCGGCACCCTCACCGAGGCCACCTGGCAGGCCCCCGGCATCGTCGTCGCGCAGACCATGCTCCAGGGCGACCTGGACACGCCGGGACAGGGACTGAGCGGCGGCATGTCCGTCCTGCTGGGCGGACTCGGCGCCCGACTCGCCCTCAGCGACGGCATCGCCGGCGTGGTGACGGTGGTGACCGCGGGCCTCGACGGCCTGGCCCGCGACCCCCGTCTCCTGCGGGAGCGCGGCCCCGGCCACTGGGTACTGCGCCTGCCCGTCGACGCGCCCGGGCCGCCCCAGCCGGACGCCTGGCCCGAGCACCGCGCCGCGCTCGCCTGGTGGGCCGCCCGCCTGCTGGGCGCCCTGCCCCGACCCGTCGACGTCGTGCACGTGCGGTACGCCGACGACGGCAGTCTCGCCCTCGCGCAGGCGACCGCCCGGACGGGAGGACGCCTGTTCTTCACCGCGACCCCCGATCCCCACCGCAACCTGGTACGGAAGTACGCCCGGACCGGACCCCGGGACCCCGAGCGCGCGGAACTGCTGCGCGGCGATCTGCACCGCATCTTCTGCGCCGACCGCCTGGTGGACCGGGCCGACACCGTGATCGGCATTCCCGGCCGCCCCGGCACCAGTGACCTGCTCCGTCACTTCCCCGTTCTCGGCGACCGGTACGGCCCCACGGGACCGCCCGCACCGCCCGAGGGAATCGCCCCGTACGTACCGGCGGCCGACGAGGCGTCACTGCGGCGGCGGATGCTGGACGACCTGTTCGCCGACGGCGGCCGGCCCGACGCGCTCGCGCCGGCCGACCGGAGCCTCCCGCTGCTGCTGTGCGTGGGACGGCTCCACCCGGTCAAACAGCAGGACCTGCTCGTGCGCACCTGGCTCACGACGGAGTTGTGGCGTACGACCACGCTGGTCCTCGTCGGAGGGGGCACGGACCGTTTGACCCCGGCCGAACAGCGGATGCGCGACACGCTCAGCGCTCTGCCGGCCGGGCGGGTGGCGGCGACACGGCGCCTCGCGATGCTCCCCGCGATGCCGAACAACGAGGTGAGACGCCTGGAGCGGGCCCTGGCCGACGGCGGCAACGGCGTGTCGACCTGGTACGTGTGCCCGAGCGCCAAGGAGGAGTTCGGGATCGCCGTACTGGAAGCGATGGAGGCCGGACTGCCGGCCGCGGGCCCGCTCCGCGGGGGAGTGGCCCACTATCTGCGCGACGGCGTCAACGGCATCCTGCTCGACACCTCGTCCGCCTCCGGCCTGGCCCGCGGCCTGCATCGGCTGGCGTCCCTGCCCGAGGACCGGTGCGCCCGCCTGGCGCGCGCCGCCCGGGAGACGGTGACGACCCGCTACTCGGTGGCGGACATGGCGGAGGCGCTGGCCGCCGAGTACCGGGCGACGCCGCGCGGCTCCGCCGACGCGTGACGGTCGTCGCCGCTTGACGGCCGCCACCGGGTGAGTGCGCGGCGCCCGACGAGGTCACCGCGCCGGGCGCCGCGGGACGGTGCGGGGGAGTGCGTCGCGCTCGGATGCCGCGGGGCCCCGACCAGACGGACCGCCCGGTGGTACGGGCGGGCCGTCCCGGTGGCGGGGCCGGCTCACAAAGTGATGACGCGCACCAGGAAGAACGCGGCGACGAGCAGGCAGCCGGCCGTGATCAGGAACAGCCAGATGCGCGGGTGCTCCCAGATGCCGCCGTCCGGCCGTTCGCAGTGCGCCTCGGCGGTCGATCCCTCCACGGGAGGGGTCTCGCCGGGAGGAGGCAGTGGCTCGCTCATGGTCACACCTCGTGGAGGGAACCGGAGAGCGCCCCGTCGGCGCGGGGCGACTCCCGGTCCTCGTAGTTCGCCAGGGCGAGACCCAGACCGAAGAACGTGGGAGCCCACTCGCCGACGAAGATGCCCCAACGGTCGGCGCGCTCCAGGCTCTCGTTCCTGCTGGAGGCGAGCCAGGACACGAGGGACAGGCCGATCGAGGCGGTGGCCGCCAGGTAGGCGTGCTCGCTCGTGACGCCGGCCTCGTGCAGCTTCTTGACGATCATGAATTCTCCTCGGGCGGTCGGAAGAGTCGCATCCCGTCCGACTACGACAAAAGCCGCATATCGGGATGCTGTTCACGACCAGTTCTATCCGAGGACGGCACTCGGATGCGTCTGCTCACCGGGCCTCGCGGCGCGCGGAACCCCCGGACGGCAAGAGGGTTGGGCCCGGCCCGTCCGACGCCGCCGTACCGCCGACCGGGTGAATCCGGCCGGGGTGCATCCGTTCCCGGGACTCCCGGCGAAGTGGTTCGTGCAGGGGACAAGGGCTCTCGTTCCGAACCCCGAGCCGGAACGAGAGCCCGCCTCCGCCCAGCCCCTGTCCTGGGCTTCCACATCCCTGACCCCTCCCCCCGTTTGCCGGATGCCCTGGCGGGGACCCGGACGCCGGCAGCCGTACGGCGACCGCCTGGCGTCCGGGTTCTCGAACCCGGCCCCTCGGGCGACTCGGAACCGGAACGGCGAGCGCACACGGACGAGGGTGACGGAACCGACCTGCGAACGCAGCGGGACAGGAACGGGCGCGAACCATGGGCACAGCAGCCGACAGCCGCTTCACCGGACGCCTGGAGAGACTTCTCCGGGGCACGCAACGCGACTACTCGGCCGGGCACGAGCGGCCGCTGGGTGGCTATCTCGCGGCCATGGCGGGATTCGGGGCGTACACGGCGGCCTGGGCGACGGCGGTACGGCTTCGGCGCCGCCCCCTGCCCGACCGGCCGGAACCCTGGGACGTGATCCTGACCGCGGTGGCCACCTTCCGGCTCAGCCGGCTGCTGAGCAAGGCGTCGGTGACCAGTCCGCTCAGGGCCCCCTTCACGCGGTACGTCGGTCCGCAGGGCCCGGCCGAACTGCACGAGGAAGCACGCGCCGACGACGGCGAGGGCGCCGTCGGCGAACTGGTGACCTGTCCGTTCTGCGTGAGCGTCTGGGTGGCCTCGACCCTGACCGCAGGCCAGCTGTTCTGGCCGCGCGGCACGCGGACGGCCATGGGGGCGCTCACCGCACTGGCCGGGGCGGACGCGCTGCAACTGGCCTACGGCGCCTTGACGGACAAGGTCACCGGCGGCGAGTAGCCCGCCGCCGTGCCTTACGACACCTTCGCCTCCGGCCGCACCGGCGGCCCGGTCACGGGTCCCGCAGGGGCACGCCTCGTGACCGACCCGGTGTTCCCGGCCTGTCGGTCGGGCAGGTGCCGTACCAGTTCCCGGACGAACGTCTCGGCCGCCGGTGACGTCCACCGTCTGCGGTGGCGGGCCAGCCGCACCGGGGCATCGGCGAACCGCGGTCCGTCGAGGCGCAGCAGCCGTCCGTCGCGCAGGTGGTCCCGCACGGTCGTCAGGGGCAGCAGGGTCACCCCCAGCCCGGCGGTCACGCAGGAACGCGCCGCGTCCACACTCCCGAAACGGGTCAGGCGCGGCCGGGCGCCGGGCACGGCGAGCAGCCGTCGCTCCAGCTCGTCGCTGTAGGAACAGCCCTGTTCCAGCAGGAAGACGTCCTCGCCGGAGAGTTCCGCCCACGTCGGTGCGTCGGCCCGCGCGGCGAGCGGGTGGCCGGGAGCGCAGACGAGGGCGAGGGGCTCGCGGGCGATCAGTTCGGTGGCCACATCGGGGAAGTCGGCTTCCTCCTCCAGGAGCAGGGCCAGGTCCAGGCGTCCGGACCGCAGTCCCTCGACGCACCGCGCGGTACCGCCCGCGTACAGCTGGACGTCCACCTCGGGGTGGCTCGTGCGCAGGGCGGCGACCACGCCCGGCAGCCGGGTCGTGCACAGCGACTCGGGGGTGCCGACGACCACGCGCCCCCCTGCGGCCCCGTCACCGGCACCGTCCGCCCGCAGCCGCGCGACGGCGTCGAGCACGTCCTCGGCCCTCTCCAGCAGCCGTCGGCCGGTCCCGGTGAGCAGCGCGCCCGTGGGCAGGCGGTCGAACAGCCGGACGCCGAGTTCCCGCTCCAGGGCGCGGATGTGCACGGTGACCGTCGACTGGGCGAGGTGCAACTCGGCGGCGGCGGCCGTGAAGCTGCCCGTCCGGGCGAGGGCGGTGAAGGTGTGCAGCAAACGGGTGTCCACGCCTCCAGGGTATGTGGGTTCCCGATGGACCGCATCGACATCCATCGTTGGACTCGATCGGCGCCGGGTGGCAGCGTGGACGCCATGACCAGCGAAACCAGCGAAACCAGCCCCGTCGACCACGTCCGGCCGCCCACGGAGGTCCTGCGGTACGCGGCCTTCACCCGCGATCCGGCGGGAGGCAACCCCGCCGGTGTCGTGCTCGACGCCCGCGGGCTCGACGACGCGACGATGCTCGCCGTCGCCGCCCGGGTCGGCTACTCCGAGACGGCCTTCGTCACCAGCGGTACCGGCCGGGACGAGGCGTCCCGGCGGTTCGGCGTCCGCTACTTCAGCCCGCTCGCCGAGGTGGCCTTCTGCGGGCACGCGACCGTCGCTCTGGCCGTCGCCCTCGCAGAGCGGACGGGCCCCGGCGAGATCCTCCTCGACACGGCGGCGGGCGAGATCCCCGTGGACGTCACGGTGGACGAAGGCGCCGTGCTGGCCACGCTCACCAGTGTCGCGACCCGCTCCCGCCCCGCCGGGAGCACCGAACTGGACGAGGCGCTGAAGGCCCTGGGCTGGGAGGCCGTCGACCTGGACCCCGAGCTGCCGCCGCACGTGGCGTTCGGCGGCAACGACCACCTGGTGCTGGCCGCCGCCTCCCGGGAGCGCCTGGCGTCCCTCGCCTACGACTTCGACGGCCTCGCCGACGTGATGCGGCGTCACGGCTGGACCACCGTGACGCTGGTGTGGCGCGAGACGCCGGAACGCTTCCACGTCCGCAACCCGTTCCCGGTCGGTGGCGTCGTGGAGGATGCGGCGACCGGAGCGGCGGCCGCGGCGTTCGGCGGGTACCTCCGCACGCTCGGCCTCGTCACCGGTCCCACCAGGATCAGCATCCGGCAGGGAGAGGACATGGGCCGCCCCAGCGACCTGCTGATCGACGTCGACCCCCGGACCACCCGCACACGCGTCACGGGGCAGGCCGTTCCGATGGGCTAGGGGTTTCTGTTCGGGGCGCCCTCGCCGAGCACCGGTGGGCCTCGGCGACAGTGCAGGAGCGTCCCGGGCCGCCCCCACAGGCCCTCGCCCGAGCTGCTCGCACGGTGTTTCGTCGTTGCTCGGGCGCTCCCCGGTGGCGCCGGTCCGCGGGGGTGATGCCGGCCCGAGGGACGTACCGGGAAGGCGAGTTCACCGCGACGGGACCGATGCGCACCCCTGTGCCGGTCCGGTGCCGGCGTCCCGTTCGCCGGTGTGGGCGTCAGCTCAGGACGAGCAGGACGGCCAGGGCGACGAGCAGCGAGTCGATGCGGTCGAGGAGGCCACCGGAGCCGGGCAGCCAGTGACCGGCGTCCTTCACCCGCGCACCTCTTTTGATCATGGATTCCAGGAGGTCACCGGCCGGACCGCCGACCGCGACCGCCACGGCCGTGGGCCAGCTGAACGCGGACAGCGCGGCGAGCGTGCCGAGGCCGGCCACGGCCCCGGCCAGCGTCCCGCTCCACCGCTTGGCCGGAGACAGGGGCGACAGCCGGGGCCCGCCGAGCCGTCTCCCGGCGAAGTACGCCACGATGTCGGCGGTCGAGACCGCGACGAACAACGCCAGCCCGACCGCCCCGAGCGGCACCAGCGCGGCCGCCGTGCTCAGCCAGACCAGACCGAGCAGCCCCGCACCGAGCCGGCGCAGGCCGTGGTCGGCGTCCCCCGCCAGAAGAGGCACGGCGGCGGCCGCGAGCGCCCCGGTCGCGGCCACCCGGAACACCTCCCCGGGCGCCAGCCAGGCGGCCAGCACGACCCCGGCGACCGCCCCCGCCAGCACCGCCCGGTCCACCCGGCCCAGCCGCATCAGCGCGCCGTACTCCAGCACGGCGATCACCCCGACGACGACGGCCACGGCCGCGGCCCCAGGGCGGCCCAGCCAGAACGCACCGGTGACGAGCGGCACCCCGACCGCCCAGGCGCACCACCGGATCCGCAGCTCGCGGCGCCGGGAGGCCGCCACGGCGACGCCGCTCAGCGCGAGCGCCCCGCCCAGAGGGGGCACCAGCGAGGCCACGGTGATCACCGGGCGGAACCGACGGCCGGAACGTCCTCGGGCGCGGGGACGCGCGAGGACGAGCGCGGCGACAGCAGCTCCAGCGAGGCTCGGAAGGCGGCCACGATCCGCGCGTTCTCGGCGGTGTCCTTGACCGCGATGCGCACGGTGCGCCCCTGGTACTCCGGCGACAACGGAGACAGGTCGCGCAGGTACACGCCGTGACGGCGGCACGCGTCGACCAGCCGGGCGGCGCTCGGCCCACCGGGCGGCAGGGTCACGGAGAGGAAGTTCGCCGCCGACTCCTCGACCACCACGGTCCGACTCGACTCCGCGAGTTCACCGGCCAGTCGACGCCGCAGCTCGTGGGTGCGGAGCCAGCAGGCGCTGTAGTGCGCCGGGTCGCGCAGGGCCGCCACGGCGGCCAGCTGCGCCGGGAGACCGACCGGCCACGGCGGCGTCCACCGGCGCAACTCCGCAGCGGTGTCCGGTGCGGCCACCAGGTAAGCGGCCCGTACGCCGGACAGCGCGTACATCTTCGACAGTGAGGTGCAGACCACCACCCGCGGGTCCGTCGCGGCGAGGCCGGCGAGCGACTCGGCCGGGTCGACGTAGCCCAGGTACGCCTCGTCGATCCACCAGCGGGTCCGGGCCGGCGCCGCGGCGATCAGGGCGCGCAGTTCCGCGGCCGGCGCGTGGCGGCCGGTCGGGTTGTTCGGGTTGACGACCACGACGAGGTCGTAGTGACCGGACCCGACGACGGTGGACAGCCGGGCCGGATCGATCCGCCAGCCGTCCTCGCGGCGCAACCGGAACCGGTCCACCCGGCATCCGATCACCCGCTCCGTGACGTGGGCGTACTCGCCGTAGCCGGGGTCCATCAGCAGGACCCTGCTCCGCGGGGTCAGCCACCGGCCGAACACCCGGAAGATCAGATCGGACGAGCCGGCACCGACCGCGAGTGCCTCGGCCGGGAGCCCCCGGGCCACGGCGATCTCCGCCGACAGTCCCTCGGCGCCGGTCGGCGGCGAGGTCCGCGCCATCCACGCCGGATCCTCCGCGAGCGCCGCCCGCACCCCGGGAGCCGGCGGGAACCACGCGTCCAGCACATCGGCCGCGACGACCTCGTGGCGGCGGTGCAGGGTGCGGAAGTCCGTGCCGATGGCGGTGAAGGAGGCGCCACCGTGCTCACAGCCGTCGGGCCCGGGCGCGAACGGCACGTCCAGCCGCCAGTCCACCACGGACCGCAGACGTTCCACCAAGGTGCGGTGACGGTCCATCGCGACCCTCGTCAACTCGCCCACGCCGCCGGTCAGCACCTCGAACGTCAACGCGCCACTGCGCACGGTACGGCCCGACGGGCGCAGGCCCGCCGACAGATACATGCCGAGCAACTCGGTGCGCCCCATCGCCACCACCCGGCGACCACCCCGGGCGGCGATCCACCGCAGCGCCGCGTACATCAGCAGCGGTGCCGCCGCGGTCGCCCGCCGGCGCGGCTCGACGGTGAGGATGCGCACCTCGAACACGTCGTCCTCGGACAGCAGCGGCAACTCGTCGCGGGTCAGGTACTTGTCCAGCGCGTACCGTCCCGTCCAGGGCGGAGTCAGGCTCACGAAACCGACGCGGGCCGCACCGCACGCCACGACCAGGTAGACGTTGTCACCGTCCAGTCCGTCGCGGAGCCGCCCCGTCGGGTCGGGCGCGTGCTGGCCCAGCTCCTCCGCGTACACCCGGTGACGCAGTTCGTGGATCCATGCGAGATCCTCCGCAGTGGCAGCGCGCAGCTGTAGGTCACGGCCCATGAGCACCTCTTTCGACGCGGGGGCGGGCCATGTCATCGTCGGGCACGCGGACCGGCCGCGACTGAGCGGAACGACATGACCGACCAGGTACGCGTACTCAAGCGCGGAGGACCACCCGCGTGCGACTGGCGGGCGGGTGAGATCCCTGGCAGCAGCCTCCGGGAAGTGCCGCACGCGACGTTCGGGCGCTGTCACGTTGTTGGGTATGCGTGTGTGATGGCGCGTTGGGGCGTGGTGAGGGCCAGGTTTTGGGCCGGTGTTCAGATCCCGGCAGGCCCGCCGACGGCGTCCGACGCACAGCCGTACCTGTTGGTCGGTCATGCCCGGCACGCCCGCGATGCCGCAGAGCGGGCCGGCGTCCACTCGGGCGGAGCCCGCCGAGGCCCGCTGAGAGACCGGGCGGCGGGTGTTCGTGCACCGCTCGCCGCCCGACAGCGGCCTCTCCCACAGGGGGTGACAGGGCCGCCCGGAGCGGGTCCCCCTACGGACGCCCGCGCGGTGGCGTGAGCACGAAAGCCCCCCTGGCCGGCGACAGCCGGGCACGGCCCCCGCCCATCCGCGTCACCGCGGGCCGGTGCCGGCGGGCTGGACGGTCACCGCGGTCCTCACCGTACGGTGGGGGCACCGGACACCGTAGCCGCGGCCGGGGTAAATCCTCCGTTGCCGTGACGCCACCGCAACGAACTGTTCGTACAGGGCGATCCGGGCCGGTCCTCAGGCACTCCGGCGCATCGCCGTCCCAGCACAACGGATCGCGCACACCGGACGATTTGGTCTCGCCATGTGAAACGCCATTGTCTGCCGCGGTGAAGATCGGTCATGGTGTGCTGCATGTCGCAGCAAGCCCTCACCGTCGCCACCAGCTTCCAGCTGGTGCTGTTCGGCGTGACTGGGCACTGCGTCGCCGACGTTCTCTGTCGTTGAGGTCTTGTCTCCGCGCTCTTCCGGGTGCTCCGAAGGGGCTCCCGTCGATTCCTGCCCGCGCAGGGGGCGGCCTCACCCGTATCCGTTGCCGATGCGTGTCTGCCGGTCTGCCTCCTTCGCGGCCCACCGCCACGAAAGGCATGTACACCCATGCGTCGATCCGCATCCCTCCGCCGTGCCACAACGGCCGCCCTCGGTCTCGCCGTGCTCACCGGTGCCGCGGCCTGCGGACCCGAAGGCAACGGAAAAGCGCAGGACGGAAGCGGCGGCGGGCCGCGCAGGGGAGGCACACTCACCGTCCTCAACTCCTCGCCACAGTCGGATTTCGACCCCGCCCGCCTCTACACCTCCGGCGGCGGCAACGTCCCCTCGCTGGTCTTCCGCACCCTCACCACCCGCAACCGCGCGAACGGCCCCGAGGGCGCGAAGGTCGTACCCGACCTGGCCACGGACCTCGGCAGGCCCAACGCCGACGCCACGGAGTGGACGTACACGCTGAAGGACGGGCTGAAGTACGAGGACGGCACGCCGATCACCACGGCCGACGTCAAGTACGGCATCGAGAGATCCTTCGCCGCGGAACTCTCCGGCGGTGCACCGTACTTGCGTGACTGGCTGGTCGGCGGCGACACGTACCAGGGCCCGTACAAGGACAAGGGCGGTCTGGACTCGATCGTGACGCCCGACGACAAGACCATCGTCTTCAAGCTGCGCAAGCCCGAGGGGGAGTTCCCCTTCCTCGCCACCCAGACGCAGTTCGCCCCCGTACCGAAGGCCGAGGACGACGGCACCAAGTACGAGAACCACCCGGTGTCCTCCGGCCCCTACCGCGTCGTGTCGAACAAGAACGACGGCGAGGAACTCGTCCTCGAACGCAACGAGCACTGGTCGGCGAAGACCGACGAGGAGCGCAAGGCATACCCGGACAAGATCGTCGTCAAGTCGGGCCTGGACTCCGCCGTCATCAACCAGCGCCTGTCGACCAGTTCCGGCGCGGACGCGGCGGCGGTGACCACCGACACCAATCTGGGCCCCGCCGAACTCGCCCGGGCAAGCAGCGACAAGAGCCTCTCCGCCCGGGTCGGCACCGGTCACTTCGGCTACACCAACTACCTGGCGTTCAACCCGAAGGTGAAGCCCTTCGACAACGTCAAGGTGCGCCAGGCGATCTCGTACGCCATCAACCGCAAGAGCGTCATCAACGCCGCCGGCGGTTCCGCGCTGGCCGAGCCCGCCACCACCTTCCTGCCCGAGCAGAAGGCGTTCGGCCACACCCCCTACGACCACTTCCCGGCCGGTGAGAACGGCAACCCGGCCAAGGCGAAGGAACTGCTGAAGGAAGCCGGCTACCCGGACGGGCTGACCGTCACCCTCACCCACAACACGGAGGAGAACCGCGAGACCGGCCCCGCCACCGCCACCGCCGTGCAGGAGGCGCTCAAGGCCGCCGGAATCACCGTCGAGCTCCAGGGACTGGAGACCAACGCCTACAACGAGGCCCGCTGGACCACCTCCAAGACTCCCGGATTCTTCATCTCCCGCTGGGGCGCCGACTGGCCGTCCGGCGGCCCGTTCCTCGCACCGATCTTCGACGGCCGGCAGATCGTGACCAACGGCTCCAACTACAACCACGCCCAGTTCGACGACCCCGCGGTCAACAAGGAGATAGACGAGATCAACAAGCTGACCGACCTCGACGAGGCGGCCGAGCGCTGGGGCGCGCTGGACAGCAGGATCGGCGAGCAGGCACTGGACGTCCCGCTCTTCCACCCCGTCTACAAGCGCCTCTACGGCAAGGACGTCAAGAACATCGTGATCAGCGACTGGACCGGCGTCCTCGACATCTCCCAGGTCGCGGTCAAGTAACCATGACCGAGGCACTGCTCACCCCGGGGGCCCCCACCACGCCGGCGGCCCCCGGCCCCGCCACCGCGGCCGTCCGGCAGCGGCTGCGGATCCGGCCCTCCGCGATCGTCGCGGCCGGCGTGCTCGCCCTGCTGGTCGTGCTGGCCCTCGCCGCGCCCCTGCTCGCGGCGCTCGAGGGCCAGTCCGTGAACGCCTTCCACGACGACCTCGTCGACTCCGCCCGCGGCGGCGCTCCGTACGGCTCGTTCGGCGGAGTCAGTGCCGAGCACTGGCTCGGCGTCGAACCCGGCACGGGGCGGGACCTGTTCGTCCGCCTGCTCCACGGAGCTCGGATCTCGCTGCTCGTGGCCGCCGGGGCCACCGTGCTGCAACTCGCCGTCGGCATCGCGGTCGGACTGGCGGCGGGACTCGGGAGCCGACTGGCGGACAGCCTGCTGGGCCGCGTCACCGACGTGATGGTGTCCCTGCCCACCCTGGTCATCGCCATCGCCCTGACGGCCGTCGTCCCGGCCGGTTTCCCCCGGCCGCTGCTGCTGATCCTGGTCCTCGGACTGCTCGGCTGGGGCGGCACCTCACGTGTCGTACGTGCCCAGACACTGACGCTGCGCAAGCTCGACTTCGTCTCGGCGGCGCGGCTCGGGGGCTCGGGCACCTGGCGGGTGGCGCGCCGCGAGCTGCTCCCCTCGCTGGCGGCACCGGTCGTCACCTACGCGTCGATCCTGCTGCCGTCGAACATCGTCGCCGAGGCCTCGCTGTCGTTCCTCGGCATCGGAGTCCAGCCACCGACACCGTCGTGGGGGCAGATGCTCTCGAACGCCCAGACCTGGTTCCGGGCCGATCCGACGTACGTGCTGCTCCCGGCCGGTCTGCTGCTCATCACCGTGCTGTCGTTCACGGCGCTCGGCGAGGCGTTGCGCACCGCACTCGACCCCCGCGAGGCGAGCCGCCTGCGTGTCGGCACGAGGAGGAGGGGCACACCGGCCCGTGCCCGAGGAAGAGGAAACGGTCCGCGCAAGGGAACCGGCCCGGACAAGGTCCGCGGCCCAGGCAAGGTCCGCGGCCCGCGTGAGGAGGAGGAGACGTCGTGAGCCGGTATCTGCTCAAACGGCTCGCGTCGGCCGTGCTGGTGATTCTCGTACTCTCCGTCGTGGTCCACGCGCTCTTCTACGTCGTCCCCGGCGACGCCGCCAAGGTCGCCTGCGGTGAGCGCTGCAGCCCGGCACAGGTCGCGCAGGTGCGGGAGCGGCTGGGCCTCGACCATCCGGTGCTCGCCCAGTACGGGCACTTCCTGCAGGGCCTGTTCGCCGGCCGTGACTTCTCCACCGGCACCGGCGTCCAGCACTGTGACGCCCCCTGCCTGGGCCTGTCGTACCAGACCGACCAGGAGGTCACCCGGCTCGTCCTGGAACGACTGCCCGCCACCGCGTCCCTCGCCTTCGGCGCGATGATCCTCGCCCTGGTCGTCGGCGTCGGCACCGGCCTGCTCTCGGCGGTGCGCCGCGGCAGTGTGCTGGAACGGGCACTGACCCTGCTCACCCTCACGGGAACGGGAATGCCCGTGTTCATCCTCGGTCTGCTGCTGCTCATGGCGGTCTGCGCCTATCTGCAGTGGCTGCCGTTCCCGTCCTACGTCCCGCTGACCGACGACCCCGAGCAGTGGGCCTGGAACATGCTGCTGCCCTGGATCACCCTCGGCCTCTTCGAGAGCGCCAAGTACGCCCGGCTGACCCGCTCGTCGACGCTGGAGACCCTCGCCGAGGACCACATCCGCACCTTCCGCGCCTACGGGGTGCCCGAACGCTCCGTGGTCACCCGGCACGCACTGCGCGGCGCCGTACCGCCCGTGGTCGCACTCAGCGCCCTCGACCTGGGCACGATGCTGGGCGGAGCGGTCCTCACCGAGTCCCTCTTCGGCATCCCCGGGCTCGGCAAGACCCTCATCGACAGCATCCGGGGCATCGACCTGCCCGTGGTGGTCGGCGTCGTCCTCGTCATCGGCACGGCCGTCGTCCTCGCGAACGTCGTCGCCGACCTGCTGTACGCGCTCGCCGACCGAAGGGTGACACTGACGTGACACCGGTTTCCTCCCCAGGCGAAGGCGGCACCGACGTCGACAGCGGCCGTGCCCGAACGAAAGGCGGCACCGGCATGAGCCTGGTCGCGGTATCCGGCCTGACCGTCGGCTTCCCGGTGGGGGAGGGGCGGTCCCTGCGGGCCGTGGAGGGACTGTCGTTCGAACTGGAGGCCGGCCGCGCACTCGGCGTCGTCGGGGAGTCCGGATCGGGCAAGTCCACGGTCGCCGCGGCCCTGCTGGGGCTGCACCGCGACACCGGGGCGGAGGTCTCCGGCTCGGTGCGGGTCGCGGACGTCGACGTCCACACGGCCGGCGAGCCGGACCTGCGGCGGCTGCGCGGCGGCCTCGCGGCCATGGTCTTCCAGGATCCGCTGTCGTCCCTCGATCCGTACTACGCGATCGGGGACCAGATCGCCGAGGTGTACCGCGTCCACCGGCAAGGGGTCTCCCGCCGCGCCGCCCGGGCGCGGGCGGTCGAGGTGCTGGACCGCGTGGGCATCTCCGATGCCGCCAGACGCGCACGCTCCCGGCCGCACGAGTTCAGCGGTGGCATGCGGCAGCGGGCGCTGATCGCGATGGCCCTGGCCTGTGAGCCGCGACTGCTCGTGGCCGACGAGCCGACGACCGCCCTCGACGTCACGGTCCAGGCGCAGATTCTGGACCTGCTGCACGAGCTCCGGACGGAGGACGGGCTGGGCCTGCTCCTCGTCACCCACGACCTGGGGGTGGCCGCGGGCAGCGTGGACGAAGTGCTGGTGATGAAGGACGGGCGGGTGGTCGAGCACGGACCGGTGGCGTCGGTGCTCACCGCGCCTCAGGAGGCGTACACGGGCGCGCTGCTGGCGGCAGTGCCCCGCCTTGAGCGCCGGGCCTCGGGGACGCCCCTTCCCGAAAGCGCGCCGATCTCCCGGGGCACGCCGCCGTCGGACGCGCCCGTGGCAGCGCCCTTGCTCGAAGTGACCTCCCTGAGGAAGGAGTTCGGCACGAGGCGCCGGACCCGGACCGCTGTGGACGGCGTCGACCTGACCCTCCACGAAGGTGAAGCCCTGGGCATCGTGGGCGAGTCCGGATCGGGCAAGACGACACTGGGCCGGATGATCGTCGGCCTGCTCGCCCCCACCGAAGGTGTGATCAGGCATCGCGGCGACGCGAGCGTCCGGATCCGGCGGGACGTCCAGATGGTCTTCCAGGATCCGGCATCCTCCCTCAACCCCCGCCGCACCATCGGGGAATCCGTGGCCGACCCGCTGCGCGCGGCCGGTGAGCTGCCGGACGCGGAGATCCGCGGCCGGGTCCGCGACCTGCTCACCCGGGTGGGACTCGACCCCGGCGCGTACCATCGCCACCCGCACGAGTTCTCCGGTGGACAACGCCAGCGCGTGGGCATCGCCCGGGCCCTGGCGTCCGAACCCCGGCTGCTCGTGTGCGACGAGCCGGTGTCCGCCCTCGACGTCACCACCCAGGCACAGATCGTCGGGCTCCTCGCAGAACTCCGCCGCGAGCTGGGCCTGTCACTCCTGTTCATCGCCCATGACCTGGCCGTCGTCCGCCAGGTCAGCGACCGGGTCGCGGTGATGCGACGCGGCAGGGTGGTCGAACAGGGCCCCGTGGACCAGGTGTACGACCACCCGGCCCACCCCTACACCCGTGCCCTGCTGGCCGCCGTACCCGTACTCGCCCCTGCTCTGGCCGCCGAGCGCCGCACGGCCCGAAGAGCGCTGTCCGCCGTACAGGAAGCACCGGCGGTTCGCTGAGCCCGCGTCTTACGGACAGTGAACAGCAACAGGAACTCCGTCCGGATAGCCGGGGCTTCGCCGGTAGTGGCGGTCATGGGGATCACGAGGTGCTCGAAGTCCACGGACTCCGTGCACGGCAAGGCTGAGGCTGATCCGATCAGCAGGTGCAGCAGGTGCAGCAGGTGCAGCAGGTGCAGCAGGTGCAGCAGGTGCAGCAGGTGAGGGCCGGGATCGAGGCGGCGGAGACGGAGCTCGGCAGGGAGTCGTGCGCCCGCCTCCAGCCTTTCCAGGACCGCTACGAGCAGGCCGTGCGCGATGGCGACGCGGCCCGGCGACTGGTGAGTCCACCAGGTCGTGCCGCCGTCCTCTGGCTGAAGTCGACGGCGGCGTCAGGCTGAGCCTGATACCGGCTCATGGCCTGCGGTCCTCGACGTCTGCCTGCCGGGGCGTGGTCCAGCTGTGGTGAACCCCGTACGGCTCCCGATCATCCGTCCTGGTCACCTCGGGGGTGTCGAAGCCCCGGGTCAGGACCGGACTGCGCAGGGTGCTGTACCCGAGCAGGACGGTCACGGCCGCGGTGAGGCACAAGCGGAGGAGCGCCTCCCCGCTCTCCCGGCTCCCGCCGGTTTCACTCTCCCGGCTCCCGCCGGTTTCCTTCCCGCTCTTGAGAGTTCACACCCGTGGGCGACAGGGATGGGTCCAGGGTCCGCCTTCAAACGGATCTTGCCCAGAACAGGAGTGATGCGAGGGTGAGCGCTGCTTCGTAAGAGGTGGTTGTCTCTCTCACATCGTTTCGGCTCTGGGCAAACTCCGTTTGAAGACGGACCCTGGATCAGATGCCCTCCTACACCTTGGATTAGGGGAGACGCGGCGGTGGTCGGGGCGTACCCGACCTGGACAAGGGGTGCGCTCGCACCAGCACCTCCGCTTCGTGCTGTCTACGGGGCAGTGTGCCGGCGGACCCTCACTCCGGCCGTCCCGGCGCTGCTGCCGGCCGTCCCGGCGGGCGCGTGTTTCCGCTGCTCGCCGTGCCCAGCGGTCAGACGACGACACGATGGCGGCGTGCAGGGACGCGGCCTACGCCGACGGCACAGGCCGCCCGTCGCCGGTCCCCGCTCACTTTCGGTGGCCGAGCCGGTGCAGTCCGGGCTGGTGCCGCACCGTGCGCCCGGCGTGGCTGCGCTGCCTTGGTGATGTCTGCCCCGGCAGGTCGGGGAGACGCAGACGCAACGTGTCCTCGTTGTGGTCGAAGGCCGGCCGGTGCAAGCTCGCAGGAGGGGGCGTTCCCTGCCTGCCGGGGGCCGCCCCAGCCGTGCGTGTGTGCCCGGATCCGACTCGCCACGCCGTGGACCGGGGCAGCCTCCAGTGGAAGTGCATGGCCAGCAGCCGGAGGCCGAAGGCCCCGGTCGCTGCGAGCGTCGCCGTGCCCACGTCGAGAGAGCCCGTGTCGTGCAGCACCGACACGGCCGCCGCGCCGATGATGGCCGGCACGGCGTACAGGTCGGCGTCCCAGCGCATGATCGGGGGCAGTTCCCTGGACACCACGCTGGCCAGGACTCCGCCGCCGACAGCGGTGCCGACACCGAGGGCCGCCGCGGGCACGGCCGGCATCCCGTGTTGCAGTGCCTTGATCGTCCCGGTGACGCAGAACAGGCCGAGTGCCATGGCGTCCAGGAAGTGGAAAAGGTAGGGCTCTCGCTGCAACGGTTTGCCGAAGTACGTCAGCAACGCCGCCGCCAGCGGGGCAAGGGGGTACCCGGGGTCGGTGAAGGCGATGGAGGGCACGTCCAGGACGAGATCACGCATCAGTCCGCCGCCCAGCCCGGAAGCCTCTGCCACAACGACGGTTCCGAACAGGTCGAAGTCCTTGCGGACGCTGAGATGCGCGCCCGAGAGAGCAAAGGCGAAAATACCCAAGAGATCCAACACATACTGTGTCGAGGCAGTCGTCAATATCATTGAAGCGAAGCTCATTTCGGCTCGTCCGGCGATGCGGGTCCCCTGCGAGCGACAGGCGCCCTCCGCTGCTACGCGGATTCGGAAGCCACGGTTCAGCCATGTGGTCGCCGATCGGCGACTGTCACCGGCAGGCGCAGAGGGAACACCGGGCCTTCGCCCGGGACGCTGTCGGCAGTCACCGTGCCGCCGTGAGCCCGGGTGGGTCGGCGGACGATCGTCGGACCCAGGCCACTGCCCCCGGTCTGCCTGGTGCGGGAGCGGTCGGTGCGCCAGAGGTGCTCGAAGACGCGGTCGAGGTCGTCGGGAGCGATGCCCGTCCCTGTGTCGGCGACCTGGATCATCACCTCGTCGTCCCGGTTTGCGCCGCTCAGGGTCACGGCCCCGCCGACCGGTGTGTGCTGCAACGCGTTCGACAGCAGGTTCCCAACGACCTGGCGCGGCCTGCTGTTCCGCAGCGGAGACGGGCTACGGAGGATTTCGGTTCACAAGTCACAGCCCCGCCCGCTGAAATCCTCCGTGCGACCCGGCACTGCCCTGAGATGGCACAGCCGTGCGACGTGGGGTGGGGTCCGGAACAGATACCGAGCGTCTGCCACGTCGTGCAGCGTCAGACCGGCGACCACTGCATCGGCACCGGCCCGTGAGGGACTGTCCAGTAAACGGCTCTGTCCCGCAATCGGCGGTGACGAAGGGTGACGGTCATCGTTGATGTTGCATGCGAGACGTCAACGAGCTTGTGGCCGTGGTGTTTTCGGGATTCGCGTCGTTGGTCGTCGAGGGTGACCCGGTGGAGCCGGGCCAGAGTCTGGGCCCGCCTCCACCGGGTCACCCTCGACGGACTCGGCGCCCGAGGACAGCTGGACCGGTCGCGGTGCGCGATCGACTCCTCAGTGTCCGGGCGACAGAAGAGGGCCCCCGACCGGACCGAATCCGACCGACCGCAGCAAGAGCGGATCGAAAATCCACCTGATCACGGACCGGAACGGGCCGCCCCTGTCATTGGGCATCTCCGGCGCCGACATGCACGACAGCCTTGGCCTGGAACCGCTCGTACGCGGCATCCCGCCCATCCGCTCCCGACGCGGCCCGCGCCGCCGACGTCCGGCCAGGCTCCACGCCGACAAGGGGTACGACTACGACCACCTGCGCCGATGGCTACGCAAGCGCGGAATCCGCCACCGCATCGCCCGCAAGGGCATCGAGTCCTCCACGCGGCTGGGCCGCCACCGCTGGGTCGTGGAGAGGACGGTGTCCTGGCTCGCCGGATGCCGCCGCCTGCACCGTCGCTACGAACGCAAGGCCGAGCCCTTCCTCGCCTTCGTCGGTCTGGCGGCGCTTCTGATCGGATACCGCCGCCTGACCAAGTCCGTCAGGACCTGAGTCGATTTTGCTGAGGATCAAAGCAGACCAGCCCCATCGAGTCCGCGAGAGCCGCTGCCCAAGCGGAGACCTCCTCAGCCCTGCTCCAGCTCATCGGGAAGTGGACGAGCGGGCCACCGGCCCCGCCAATCAACGGCCCTGCGGCCCAAGGCGATGCGTCCTCCACATCATCAGTCACGTCACCCCACCGCTCAACAAGCGCGGCAACGTAAGCCGCGATGCGCTCGGTCGGAGGAGAGTCCACATCCGGCTCCAGGCAGCGGTCGAAGAGATCGGTGAGGACTCGTCCGGCGGTCCTGTCATCCGCCGGCCGCTCTCCTTCCCGGACGGCCAAGCCGTAACTCATGCCCGGAGGCTCTCACACCGCAATGACCAGACAACGTCGACGGCGGACAGGCGCCAAAAGAAACGATGTCTAAGCGGCGCATGTGCCGGGAACTCGGCGTGGGCACTGATCGCCGCGGGTCTCCGACCGGGCGGCCGATCGTCCGGTGGAAAAGGGAGAGACGTGGCCGTTCGCATAGGGGTAGAGGAAGAATTCCATGTCCTGGACATCGAGAGCGGGCTGCTCGTGCCGCGCGCGGGTGAGGTCCTGGGCCGGCTGCGCCGCAGACCCGACTTCACCGCGGAGCTGCAGCAGTCGGCCGTCGAATGGAACAGCCGGGTGCACTCCTCGCTGGACTCCCTGCACGCCGACATCGTCAAGGCGCGGCTGCGGCTCGACGCGGCAGCCTCCCCCCTCGGACTGGCCGTCGTGGCGGCCGGGACCGTGCCGCTCGCGCGGGTGGCCTCCGGCGACACGACCGCCGACCCCCGCTACCGGCACATGGCCGACGAGTACCGGCAGGTCGCCGACGAGCACCTGGTCTGCAGCGCACAGGTCCACGTCGACGTACCCGATCGCGACACGGCCGTACGGATCATGTGTGCCGTCTCGCCCTGGCTGCCCCCGCTGCTCGCCCTGTCCGCCAGCTCGCCCTTCTGGCTGGGGGCCGACACCGGATACGCCAGCTGGCGCACGATGCTGTGGCAGCGGTGGCCCACCTCGGGACCGGCCGGCTGCTTCACCCGGGCCGAGGACTACGACGCCGCCGTCTCGGGCCTCGTCCGCTCCGGGGCGATCAGCGATCCGGGGATGGTCTACTACGACGTACGGCCGTCCGACCACCAGCGGACGCTGGAGCTGCGCATCTGCGACGCCTGCCCGCGTGCCGAGACGGTCGTCCTCGTGGCCGGGCTGTTCCGCGCCCTGGTCGAGGACGCGCGCGCCCGGCTGGAGCAGCCCGGCGCCCAGGACTGCGACGGACGGCACGAAGGGCTGCGGGCCGCGAACTGGCGGGCGGCCCGGACCGCTCTGGAGGGCCCCCTGGTCGACCCCGCCACCGGCCTCCCCGCGCCCGCGCCCGCCGTCCTGCGCGCCATGCTCCGGCGACTGCGCCCGGCCCTGGAGGCCGCCGGCGACTGGGACACCGTGTGCGTCCTCATGGAAGAAACCCTGGCCCGCGGAAGCGCCGCGCACCGTCTGCGCGGGGTCGTCGAGGAGGAAGGCCTCCTCGCCGGCGTCGAGACCCTCGTCGAGGAGACCCGCGGGGGGCGCAGGCAGCGGCCCGCACCGGCGGCCGCAGGCCGGCCCGTCGCGACGACCGGCGCCGCCCGGGCAGGGGGTCCGGCACCGGGCCGGCAGGCGACCCTGCGCGGCTGACACCCCGCAGCCGCACCGACGGAACAAGCAGAGGAGAGCAGCTCACCATGCCCAGCAGCAGTACCGCCCCGCACCGAACCGGCTCGTCCACGTGCTCGTGCTCGCCCGGGGATCCGCCGGCGACCACGTCGCGCCGGGCCGACGGCGCCCCGCGAGGGGGTGGGATCTGATGTGCGGCCTCAGCGGAGAGGTCCGCTTCGACGGCGGACGACCCGACCTGGCGGCGGTCGAGCGCATGACCGACCGGCTGGCCGCCCGGGGACCGGACGGCAGGGGGCTGTGGTCGCAGGGCCCGGTCGCCCTGGGCCACCGCCGGTTGAAGATCATCGACCTGTCGGAGTGCGGGGCCCAGCCGATGACCGACCCCGCGGCGCGGATCGCCGGTGTCTTCAACGGCTGTATCTACAACTACCGGGAACTGCGTGACGAACTGCGCGGTCTCGGCCACAGCTTCTTCTCCGGCTCCGACACCGAGGTGGTGCTCAAGGCGTACCAGCAGTGGGGCACCGCCTGCGTCGACCGCCTGTACGGCATGTTCGCCTTCGTCATCGTCGAACAGGCCACCGGACGGGTCGTCCTGGTACGTGACCGGCTGGGCATCAAGCCGCTCTACCTCACCCAGGATCCGGGGCGGCTGCGCTTCGCGTCCTCGCTGCCGGCGCTCCTCGCCGGGGGCGGCGTCGACACCTCGCTCGACCCCGTCGCGCTGCACCAGTACATGAGCTGGCACGCCACGGTGGCCGCACCCCGCACCGTCCTCGCGGGCGTGCGCAAGCTGCCCCCGGCCACCGTGCGCGTCGTGGAGCCCGACGGCCGCCACCGCGACATCCGCTACTGGCAGCCGTCGTACACTCGCCGGGACGAGTACGCGCACCTGGGCCCGGACGACTGGCGGGACGCGGTGCTCGACGCGCTGCGCACCGCGGTGCGGCGTCGGATGGTCGCCGACGTGCCCGTGGGCGTTCTCCTGTCGGGCGGCCTCGACTCCAGCCTGATCGTGGCGCTGCTGGCCGACGAGGGACAGCGCGACCTCGCGACGTTCAGCGTGGGCTTCGAGTCGGAGGGCGGCGAGGAGGGCGACGAGTTCCCGTACTCGGACCTGGTCGCCCGGCACTTCGGGACGGACCACCACCAGCTGATGGTGCCCTCGGACCGTGTGTCGACCGCGCTGGACGCGGCGATCGAGGCGATGAGCGAGCCGATGACCAGCCACGACGTGGTGGCCTTCCACCTGCTGTCGGAGCAGGTGGCGAAGGAGGTGAAGGTCGTCCAGAGCGGTCAGGGCGCGGACGAGGTCTTCGCCGGCTACCACTGGTACCCGGACCTGGCCGCGGTCCCGAGGCAGCATGAACCCGAGAGGTACGCCGACACGTACTTCGACCGGTCGCACACCGACCTCGCCGGCGTCCTCCAGCCGCATCTGCTGCCCGATCACGACGTGTCCCACCGCTTCGTGGCCGAGCACATGGCGGAGCCCGGCGCCGAGACCGCCCTCGACGCGGCGCTGCGGCTCGACACCCACGTGATGCTGGTCGACGACCCGGTCAAGCGGGTCGACAACATGACCATGGACTGGGGGCTGGAGGCCAGGGTCCCCTTCCTCGACCACGAGCTGGTGGAACTCGCCGCCGCCTGCCCGCCGGAGCTGAAACTCGCCGACGGCGGCAAGGGGGTACTCAAGGCCGCCGGCCGCGAGGTCCTGCCCGCGGAGGTCGTCGACCGGCCCAAGGGCTACTTCCCGGTCCCGGCCGTCAAGCACATGGCGGGTCCCGTCCTGGAGCGGGTCCGCGAGGCGCTGGCCGCCCCCGCGGCCAGGTCACGGGGTGTCTTCCAGGACGCGTACCTGAACAGGCTCCTGTCGGCTCCCGACGATCACCGGACCAGGCGCGGGGCGAACGCGCTGTGGCAGGTGGCTCTGCTGGAGATATGGCTGCAGACGCACGGAATCACATGACCGGCGCACCGGGTTCGCCTCCCCCGCCCCCGATGACGGGAGCCCGACCGCACCCGCACGGGAGCCCGCCCCCCGGCACCTCCGACGGCACGGATCCCGCCGGGGGGATGCCACGGCTGTCCCGCCACGGTGGCCCGGCGCCCCGGGCGGGCACCGCGACGACCGGCGGCCGCACCGGCCCGGCCGACGCCGGCCCGGTACCGGCTTCTACGGGCCCGGTACCGGCTTCCACGGGTCCCGTACCGGCTTCCACGGGTCCCGTACCGGCCTCCACGAGTCCCGTACCGGCCTCCACGAGTCCGGTGCTCGTGCCCCTGCCCGACACCGCCGGGCCGCGGGACACCCCCCGGTGGCTGACGTCCCACGGCTGCTGGTACCCCTCGGTCGACCCGAGCGGCAGGTTCGTCGCGTTCATCTGCGACCGGGGCGGCGTGCCGCAGCTGTGGACGGGACCGGTCGACGGACACGAGGTGCACCTGCTCGACTCCGACCCCCACCCGGTCAAGGAAGTGGCCTGGTCGCCGGACGGCCGCTGGATCGCCTACACCACGGCACCCGGCGGCGGCGAACACACCCGCGTGCTGTGCGTACGCCCCGACGGGACCGGGCGGCGCATTCTCGCCGGTGCCGAGCCGGGCAGCTCGGCGCACCTCGGCTGCTGGCAGCACGACGGCTCGGCGCTGGCCGTCACCGTCGCCGAGCCGGTCGCCGCGCGGCGCGCGGGCGACCCGGAGGAGGGACCCGCTCGCGAGGGCCTCGCCGACCCCGGCACCTACACCGCCCCGCGGGCCGCCGGCTGGGCCTCCCGAGACGGCCGGGCCGTCCTGCTGGGCAGCCCGCACCACTCGGAGGCCGGTCCCGCCGCCCACCCCGGGGAAAGGGACGAGGGCGACAGCGCCCGGGGCCCGCAGCCACAGGACGTGCCCTCCGGGCCGCCGCGGCACGAGACCCCCCGGACCGTACCCTCCCGCGCCCCGGACGCCGTACCCGTCGCGTCGGTGCGTACGGACGCCGAGCTCGACGGCGTCGCGACGGGCCGTGGCGCGGGAGCCCCCGGCCCGCACGGCGCGGGCGGTCCGGACGGGGCGGGCGGCGGGGGACTGGCCGCCTACCTCGTCGACCCCGAGGGGGTCGCTGCCCCCGTCCTGCTGGCGGTCGAGCGCGCCGCCGCCACGCTGCGCGTCTGCGACATCAGCCAGGACGGACGGCTGGCACTGGTACGGCGCGGCCCCCGCGGCCGACGCGAAGCCCTCGTGGTCCGCACCGCCGACCTGCGGACCACCTACGCGCTGCCGGTCGCCGACGGTGATCCGTGGATCGGCCGTTTCTCGCCGGACGGCAGGACGCTGTGGCTGCGCAGCGACGCGGCACGCGAGTTCGCCGCACTGTTCGCCGTCCGCCTCTCTCCCGAGGGGGAAAGGCGGGCACTGGTCGTGGCCGCCGAGCGCGCGGACTGCGGACTGGAACTGCTGGCCTTCGGCCGTGACGGGCACACCGCGGCCCTGGCCTGGAACGCGCGCGGCGCGAGTGAGCTGGAGATCCTCGCCCTCACACCGGCCGGGGGCACCGGGGAAGCCCTGGCGGGCCCGCCGCGGGCGGTGCCGCTGCCGCACGAGGTGGTGACGCGCATCGCGCCGGCCGAGAACCGGGCGGGACCGGTGCTGGCACTGGCCGGATCACAGCGCCGCCCCGGCGTGTGGTGGCTCTCCGACGGCGCCGCGCTGCGTACCCCGTGGTCGTCCCGGGACGAGGACGCCGTCCCGCCCGGCCGTCCCCCCGTACGTCCCGTACCGGTGCGGCTGACGGCACGCGACGGACTGCCGCTGAGCGGCTGGTACTACCGCGCGCCCGGCCGGGGGCCAGGAGATCCGGCGCCCTGCGTGATCCACCTCCACGGCGGACCGGAGGAGCAGGAGAGGCCGGTGTTCAACCCGCTCTACCACGAGCTGCTGGGCCGGGGCCTGGACGTCTTCGCTCCCGACGTGCGCGGCTCCTCGGGCCACGGCCGGTCGTTCGTCGACGCCGACCTCGGCACCGGACGCTTCGCCGCGATCCAGGACGTGGCCGACTGCGCCGCCCACGCCGTGGTGGCCCGTCTCGCCGACCCCCGGCGGCTGGCCGTGATGGGACGCTCGTACGGCGGCTACCTGGTGATGGCCTCCCTGGTGCGGCACCCGGACCTCTTCCGCACCGGCGTCGCGGCCTGCGGGATGTCCGACTTCGCGACCTTCTACGCCGGTACCGAGCCGTGGATCGCGGAATCGGCGGCACACAAGTACGGCCACCCGGAACACGACCGCGAACTGCTCCGCGCGCTGTCCCCGATGACCGGAATCGACGCGCTGCGGGTGCCGGTCCTCGCCGTGCACGGCGAACACGACACCAACGTGCCGCCCGGCGAATCCGAACAGTTCGTGCGCGCGGCCCGCGAACGCGGCGTGGCGGCCGAACTGCTGACACTGCGCAACGAGGGCCACGACTTCCTGCGCGCGGACAGCCGGCGGATCTACCGCCGGGCCGCGGCCGACTGGATCGAGCGCCACCTTGCGAGGTGACCCCGCCGCCGGGCGCCCGGGGTGCGCCGGCCGTGCACCGGTGGCTCGCCTCCGCGCCGGAAGGGACCGTGACCGGCCTCGGTCTCGCCGGTGACGCCCCGGCCGGGGCCCGCCGGACGGCTCCGGTGGGCCGGTGGCCCCGCTGCCACCGGGCGGGCCCGGCCCCGGAACGGTCCGGACGGCGGCCCACCCCCGGGACCGCGCCCGGCCCGCGAAGCCCGCCGCGGAAGCGATGTGCTCACCTCGCTCAAGCTCTCGTCGGCACATGCGCCGGGTTAGTGTGGAAGCGGTCGCGGCGCTCGCAGGCGGACCGGATCCGTGTCTCGTTCCCGGGCGATCGACACCGTCGGACGAGTGTGAGCGCGTCGCGAGCCCGGCCACGGCAGTGACCTCAGGGGAACAGAGGGCGGTCGATGACGACGATCGGCGTGGAAGAGGAATACCTGCTGGTTGACCCCGTCGTGGGCCTTCCGGTGCCGTACTCGGAGAAGGTGCGTCTGACGGCGGACCTGGCCGACCTCGCGCACGGTAAGGAGCTGCAGCCCGAACTGCTCCAGGTCCAGGTCGAGGTGGCGACTCCCGTGTGCGGCACGCTGGAGGAGGTCGGCGGGCATCTGCTGCGGCTGCGGCACGCGGTCGGCGCGGCCGCCGAGGAGCACGGCTGCCGGATGGTGGCCGCGGCGACACCCCCGCTGCGGGACGGCCGGCCCGTGGGCGTCACCGACGAGGCGCGTTACCGCGCCATGATGGTGCAGGCACCTCAGCTGGTGGCCGAGCAGCTGGTCAACGGCATGCACATACACGTCGCCGTGCCCAGCCGGGAGGCGGGCGTGCAGGTGCTGAACCGGATCCGGGTCTGGCTGCCGGTGCTGACGGCGATGTCGGCCAACTCCCCGCTGTGGGACGGCCACGACACCGGGTTCGCCAGCTGGCGCACGGTGATCTTCAGCCGCTGGCCGGTCACCGGCGTCACCCCCTCGTTCCGCGACGCGGCGGACTACGACCGCCGGTTGCAGCGCCTGAGGGAGAGCGGTCTGATCTCGGACACCGGGCAGGTGTACTGGCAGGCCCGCCTCTCGGAGCGCTATCCCACGGTCGAGGTGCGCTGTGCGGACGTCCAGCTCCACGCGGACGACGCCGTCATGCTCGCCGGAATCGTCCGGGCTCTGGTGGAGACGGCCCTGGCCGAGGCGACCGCCGGCCAGGCACCGCCGCCGGACCGGGCGCCAGAACTGCTGCAGGCCGCCATGTGGCACGCCGCCCGGCACGGGCTCGACGACACCCTGGTCGACCCGAACGGCGACCGGCGCCGCGCCGGCGACGTGCTGTGCGGGCTGCTGCGGCACATCGCCCCCGCCCTCGACGCAGCCGGCGACACCCGGCAGGTCACGGCCCTCCTCCACCGCCTCCTGCAGGACGGGACCGGTGCCGACCGGCAACGGGCCGCCCTCGCACAGGGCGGTATGCGCGCGGTCATCGACCTGCTCATCGGGGAAAGCACCGCGCCGTGAGCGCTGGGGCGGGTCCATGACTTCGCCCTGGACAGGGGCGCCTCCCGCCGGCCAGACCTGCCACCGCGATCCCCAGAGCCGGTCTCGCACCCAGACTCCCTCGTAGCGACGCCGAGGCGTTCCGTCCAGTTGGTTCACCGTCTTTCACTCCATCGAGCAGCTGCGGGTGAAACCTGCCCAGCCGCATCACGGCGGCAGTACTTTTGCCGTCGCAACCCTCGACACGGGAGTGACCGGCGGCCATGCTCGTCACCCCGTCAGGCCTCGTCCACAGGGGGTTCGGCCGCGTGCCGAGGCGGCCGAAGCGACCGGTGGGGCCGATGCGGGCCGACGTGCCCGGAGCCGCCCGACGGCAAGCTGCGACAGGGAATTGACAGATCATCAGGGGGAGCGACGTGTCTGGCGTGAGCCTTCCGGAACACCGCTACAGCCGTACGGAGGCCACCCGCCTGCTGTGCGTCGGCGTCTACCAGGACGCGGGCTTCCGCCGACGCGTCATCGAGGAACTGCTCGATCACCGCGAGCGTCCGGTCGCCGCACCCAACGGGGTCGACGTCCTGCCCGTGCTGTCCCACGCCCTGCGGGTGACCCGGCAGGAGGCGCGCGCCGCACTGCTGATGCTCGGAGCCTGGGCGGGCTTCTTCCTGTCCGACGTGATCATGTTCTGGGACAGCCTCTCCGACCGCTGGGGGGACGGCGCCGACGTCGGCTTCAGCGACGTGGTCGCCGCGTTCTTCGAAGGCGACGACCGGCTCACCGGCGGGATGCCGCTGCCCTGGTCCGTGCTGTACGCGATGGTCTGCCTGGCGCTGTGGTTCGCCCGGACCGCCGGCGGCGGCGGCAGCGCCGCCCGTTCTGCGGGGTTACCGGACCCGGTCGCCAAGGCCGCCGACGGCGCCGGTTCCCTGGTCTCCCTGGGAGCCGGGGCGTTCGCCCTCTTCTACTGGTTCTGGTACGTCCGCGGCGTGCTCGGCGGCGACGTCCAGACGCCGTACCCGCTCCTGTTCCCCCTCGCGATGACGCTCGTCGCCTGGTGGTACCAGACCTGGCAGCGCAAGGCCCTGTGCCTCCGGCTGGCCCGCTGGACCTTCCCCACCGCCACCCAGCCGGAACTGCCCGCCGGGCACCTGTACGAGATGGTGCGCGACGACGTCCGACGGGAGCAGGAGGCCGCGCTCACCCTGTACGGCGACGACAGCCCGTTCGTCGGCCTCGGTGTCCAGGGAACTCCCTGGTCGTTCGCGATGGAACTGCGCAAGCGCGCCCCGGGGACCGACGGGGCCGACATCGCGGACGCCGCTCCCGACAGCACCGACGGCGCTTCGGTGCCCCACCAGGTCAGCGGCCCCCTGACCGCCGATTCCGCGCTCTCCCTGATCGAACCGCAGCTGACCCGGCTGCGCGAGTCCGCCGCCCTGAGCGGCCGCGACCGGCTTCGCGACCTGGAGGTCGAGCGGTTCGTCTACCTGCCGGGAGGCGTGGCGCGCGACGAGGAACTGGAGGTCGGCGGCGTCCCCGACCCGGCCGCCCTCCCGCACGGCACCGGCCGGGGCCTGTCCGTCTACGACCCCGCCCAGGTCGCCGCCCATCTCCGGGAAGCCGTCGACGAGGGGGGTGAGGGGCGGCGCGTGTTCCTGCGCGTCCGTGTCGGGGCCTGGCACGAACAGGTCGTGGTCACCGTCCTCGTCCGCGTGCACACCCAGGGCCGCATGCTCATGCTCGAAGTGCTCCCCTTCGTCCTCAGCCCCGTCCGCAAGGACTTCCGCTCCATCGACACCTTCGTGGACAAGCTTCCCGAGACCTGGATCCGCGCCGCCCTGCGCGCCCTGCGACAGGCGCCGGCGATCGGGGTCGACACCGGCATCGGCGGACTCGCCACCCTGACCAACGCCCTCACGACAGGCTGGAAGGACAGCGAGGCGCTCCCGGACGTGCCGCGCGTCTCCCTCCGCGAACTGGTGAGCACCGACCGGCTGTCGGCCTTCCAGCGGATGGACAGCACCCGCTATGTGAAGACGATCCAGGAACGCATCGTCAACGGAGTCCGCGAGGCCCTCAAAGCCCACGGCTACCGCACCGAGGAGTTCGAGCAGCACGTCTACCAGCTCAGCGGCGGCAGCGTCTTCATCAAGGACATGTCCGGCGGCGCGGTGGCCACCGGCAGCCACGGCAGCGCCGCCCACCACGCCGGCGCACCGCCCTCGTCGGCGACCCGCGCCGGCCACACCCCCTGAGACGCGCACACGGCCCCGCCGGGCCGACCACGCGCCGACCCCACGCCCCGAAAAGCGCACCACACGCCCTGAGGAACCCTGAGAAAGGGGACGCCCCCATGTCGAGCAGCGGACACAACGGTCCGGAGCAGCCGCCGAGCAGCGGCGGCAGCGTGAGCATCGGCTCGATGACCGGAGGATCGGTCGCCACCGGCAGCCACGGCACGGCCACGTCGTACAACACCACCGGCGCGGGAGCGGATCCCCGGCACGCCGAACTCCTGGCCGCCATCCGTGACTTGCGCGGCGCACTGCCGCCGGTGGCGGACCGCAGCGCCGAGGACGCGACGCTCGACGGCGAACTCGCCGAGGCCGAGGCCGAGATCGCCGGGGCCGGCACCGCCGGCACCGGCCGGCTCACCCGACTGCTGGGCGGAGTACGGAGTTGGCTCGGGTCCCAGGGCGCCGCCGTCGGCGCGGTCGCCTCGGCCACCGCCGTCGTCCAGGGTGTCGCCCAACTGCTCGGCTGACGAGCCGGCCCCACCCGACGACGGACCCGCCACCGTGGCAGGGAGGACAGCAGCGATGAGAGTGTTCGACACCGAGCGGCAGGAGTGGGGCGGATCACGACGTGAACGCCTCTTCCACGTCGAGCAGTACCTCGACCTGCCGCGCCAGCGGAGCGCCCTCCAGCGCACGGCGGTCGTCCTCGCCGTGTGCGGGGTCGCCTTCGGCACGTGGGCCCTGGCCTGGAAGGACGAGCCGGAACCCTATCGTCCGCCGGCCCAGGAGGCGCCCGTCGATCCGGGCGCGACCGACGACGGCGCCGCGGGGGAGGAGGGGGAGGAGACGACGGCCGACCCGGGCGTCGCGGAATCGCCGTCGCCGCCGTCGGGCTACGAGGCCCTGGACGACTCCGAGGGCTTCCGTATCGCCCTGCCCGAGGGATGGTCCCGCGACAGCGACCCGTCGCAGTACGGCATCGACGTCGTCGAGTACCGCGCTCCCGACGGCATCCGCAGGATCCAGATCTTCCAGCTCATGGAGGACTCCCCGCACGCCTCGGTGGTCGAGGCCCGGGCGACGGCGAGCAAACTCGACGGGTACCAGGAGATCCACGTGCAGTACGTGCCGGATCCGTCCGGGAACGAGGCGGCCGAGCACGAGTACACCGCGGACGAACTCAGCGGTGAACCCGCCGCCGGCTCCGTGTACCACGTCATCGACCACCGCTTCGAGGCCGCCGACGGAGAGCGCTATGCCCTCATCGCCTACGGCGCACAGGACGACGGAGCCGAGGACGAACGCGAACTGCTCGACACGGCGCGCGCGTGGTTCTGCCCGCCGTCCATGCAGTGCCCGGCGCCGGAGCCGTCCTGAACACGCCATGATGCAGCCATGATCACGATTCATCTGAAGTACGAGATCGACGCCGACAAGCTCGACGACTTCGAGGAGTACGGCCGCCGGTGGGTCGGGCTCGTCAACCGTTTCGGCGGGACGCACCACGGCTACTTCCTGCCCAGCGAGGGCGACAGCGACATCGCCTACGCCCTCTTCTCCTTCCCCAGCCTCGCCGCGTACGAGCAGTACCGCACGGACAGCATGTCGGACCCGGAGTGCCGGGCCGCGTTCGAACTGGCGCGCAGCACCGGCTGCATCAGGCGGTACGAGCGCCGCTTCCTGCGGCCGCTGGACGGCGTGTCGTAGGCGAGGGTGAGGACACGGCCGTCGCAGCCGTGACGCAGGTTCGCGTCCTGCCGGGGCCGCTTTGCGCGAGGTGCCCGGGACCCCGTCACCGTGGTCCCGGGACAGGCACAGGGGCCACATCGCACAGCGGTACCGGCTTCCCTAGTCGGCGGTGACCCCCCAGTAGCCGATGTGCGCGGGCCTGCCGTCGCGGTAGAGGACGGTGCAGTTCCCCTGGGCGCGGTCCGGGAAGTCCAGCCGCTCGGAATCGAGAGCGGCGTCCCATTCCTCGTAGGTGGGCCGGCCGTGAGGGGCCCACGCACGCACCTCGGCGTCGGTCAGCGGTCGCATGAACGGACCGTCGTGGGTGTCCGCGGCCTCGATCATGAGAGGGAAGTCCAGCACGGTGCCCGTGCCACCGGTGAAGATGTACTCCTGCCACTCCGGGTCGCGCCACAGTTCCTCGACGGACCGGCCCTCGAAACCGTGGTCGTCCCGCGCCAGCTCCTCCTCCTGGGCCTGCCGGAACGCGGCCGCCGGATCCGGCTGATACGGGCCCGTGCGACTCCATGCGTTTCCGCCCATCTCCATCCCCTCCCCATCCGAACTGCTTGATGCTGCTTGATCAAGACCAGAGCGTAAGGGACGGCACCGACAGGGCACCCCGCCCGACGATGATCACAACCTGTAAACCGACCGCAGCTCCCGCGGGGAGTGGTTTCCTCCCGGGCAGGCCCTTCGGCGTGTGCGAGGCCGTGCCGCACGCGTGCCACCGGAGTCCGCACGGTGTCCTCGTCTCTCAGGGAGTGCCGGGACGGTCGGTGACCGCACCCGTGCCCGGTGGCTCCTCAGTAATGGCTCATCACCACAACGGAAAGGCACGCGACGACCGCGACCGCACAAAGACCGGTGAGGGCGATCAGCGCACAGCCGAGCGCTCCCGTGGTCCAGGCGATCGCGGACCAGCCGAACCGTGTCGCTCGTTCGGCCCGCTGGACTGCTTCGTGGTGGTCACTGTCGTCGCACCAGCCGTGATCAGCCATGTTCCCCCCTCTGAGGACTCTACGGTTCGGCCGGGCTCCGGGCCGTCACTTCTGCCGTACCCGCCTGCTGTACCGGGTAGCGTCCGCTCAGTGAATCTCCACCTCTCCGACGACCTTCCTGACGGGCTGACGCAGACGGCCCGGTCCTTCGTCGGTTCGCACGGCATCAAGGTCGGCACCAGGTCGATCGAGGACCACAGGCGGTGGTGGCTCGAGCGGGACGTACCGGCGGCAGTGATCGACCGTATGGTCGCCTTCCAGCAGCGATGGGGCGGCCTGGTCCTGCCGCCCGGACCGCAGTACGACGGGGGCCCAAGTACTTCCACCCTGACGCGCCGGAAGGATCGCCCTCCGGAGGGTGGTCGTTCGAGGCAGGGGACCAGCGGAGTGCAGTCCCCTACTCGTTCATGATCGGGCCCGCCGACGAGTTCGGCATCCACTCACATCGGTGGACACCCCTGCACGCCACCGTCGAAGGGTGGGTGGAATCGCTCGCACTGGCCCACCGTGCGTCCCTGTGCGCGAAGCAGATCACCAAGGTCACCGGCGACGACGTCGACGGCATCGCGCTGGACGGCTACGAGCCGGTGCGAGAGGTGAAAGGGCTGGCAGACACCTGGTGGCGAGGAACCGACTCGCTGGTGGCGGTCTATTCGGGGGAGGCCGACTGCTTGTCCTTCCCCGCGGCTCGCACCGCGTTGATCTACTCCGGCCTCGACGAGTGGGGGCCGGGAGGATGAGCCGAGGACACCGGCGGCCGAAAGCACCGGAGAACGCTCCCCGACTCGTCGCCGGTCTCGTTTCAGGGGAACCGAGCTTTCTCCGCTTCGGCAGGCCGGCCCGCATCCGTGCGCGACGCCCACGGGCACAGTGCCGGATTCCGGATCAGGCCGTGGGCGGCGGGGGCGCGGAGCAGGTGGGCACCCTTCACAGCGTGGACAGCGGTCATGAGCGCGAAGCCGGCGAAGGCGGACCAGAACCAGGATTCCGTGGATGTCGTTTTCGGTCCGGACTCCACTCGTAGACACCGAAGGAGGGTTCCACCACCTCGCGGGGCCAGCGTCGGCGAACCTCGTCCAAACGGCGACGCTGATCATCCACCCAGCCCTCTCCGAGGGCCACGGGCACGGTCACTGTCACCATGGAACCCGGTACGTCGTCGACGATGACGTCGGGGCAGTCACGCTCTCCGTCGAGTCGGATTCTGATCTCGGGCGCGCGACCTCCCATCCAACTGATGTCCTGCCCCGCCGCTGACGAGTCGAGAGCTGTTTCCCATTCGGCCAGGTCGCCGGGCGAGAGCCAGACTTTCAGTCGCCCACTGACGAACCCGGTCGTCACCAGGACGTTCGCAATCAGCGTGTCATGACCCGTCAGCACCCCCGGCATGTACCGTCCGGTCACCTGTACGACGACGCTGTTCCCCTCGTCGTCGGCGAGACGCATCAGGTCCACCGCTCCTTGCCCGCTCATGTCCCCCCGCTCTTGGCGCCCGTCCATCTCCGAGGCTTCGGAGCGACCCGATGCACGACAGGCTAGCTCCGGCCACCGACATCAGCTCCTGCTGGAGCACACCATCATGGACACCCGCGGACGGTCCCCCAGGTCACGCAGGCGCTCGCACCGCTTCGGGATGAAAAGGTCATGTGCCGCGGTCCGGGTGCGATGGCCGGTGCGGGCGACGCCGAGAGCGTCGATCGCCTCATCCCACCTGGGGAGGAGTGAAGCAGCCGCCTCCGCGCCACCGTCTCGGTTTCCGTCTCGTTCAGCCCCGTTCACGGCCGTTCGGAGAAGTCCACGCGTCGGATCAGCCACACGGGCCGACCGTCCATGAACGTGGGTGAGCGCCCCGTGCGTAGCCCGACACCCCACCAGCACAGTGGGAAACAGTGGGAAATCGTGCACGGCAACGGGGATGTCAGAGGCTGGGCCTACAGTCCGGGTATGGCGATCAGACCTTCAGTACGTTGGCGTGCGCGCGTGGACGAAGAGGCGAGAGAACTCACGGTCGGGACGCGCGCCCCGAGCGATGCTTTCCTGTCCGAGCTCTTCCCCGAGTCGCTGCTGGCGGCCACCGACGAGGCCCTGCACGCGTTCGAGTCGGAGGTGGAGGCTCTCCGGGACCAGGACGACGAGCAGGTCTTCGATGTGATCAAAAGCGTCGTTCTGGCGCTGAACGAGATCAACGAGAAACACGGCGGCGCCGGTTACGAGACCGAGGAGCGTGAAGAACTGTGCCTCTACATCGATCAGAGCCTGATGGAGCACGGCGTCGACGTCCCGGCGCTGGCGGCAAGGCGAGGCATCGACCGCGCCGAGATCACGGATGACTGGCGGGACTGGTAGCCGTCGCTGTACGGCAACGGAGTACGGCGATACCAGCAGCCGTCAGTGCCCGACACCGGCCCTCACGGTCCTCCCGGCAGCTTGTACGACCTCCGATGACCGCTCTCTGTGGAGAGCTGCGGATCAGAAGACCGTCCAGACGCACACCGGTCGGCCCCACAGGACAGCTACCTTTGGCCCGTGAACGGCAGAAGCGGATGGATCGAGGCGGCAGCCTGGTCTGTTGGCCGGTGGGGCCTGACAACAGTGGCGTTCCGCCTCATCGGGCTGCTCATCCACGACCTCAAGAGCTGGCCGACGTGCGCCGCGATGGCCGTCGTTTCGATCGCCACCGGGGAGCTGTCGGAGCGATGGCACCGCCGTCGGCGAAGGATGAAGTCACAGACGTCTCCGGACACCGTCCCTTGATGAGGATCTGCGAGAACGGCCAGGCCCGCTCTCGATTCCCCACCTGGTTGCGCGTGCATCGAAGGCCGGAGTCGCCCGTCCCCGCAGGGTCCGGCGGCACGTCGCCCCCGGTGAGGCGGTCCCGCCCCACCCGGAGCCGGTCGCGTTCGCCCTCGCGGTGCGCGACGTCCGCGCGCTGCGGATCAGGACCGCAAGTCCGGCCACCGGTCTGGTGTCCGCCGCGGCCTGAGGTGTCCCGGCCGAACCCCGTCCCTGTCGGCGCCGAACCCGCCGGGCCCGGCCCGGCCGGTTCTCCTGGCGTGACATGAACTCCCGACCCGACCGGTCCCCCCTGCCGTCGTGACCTCCGCGTCCATCACATCGAACGGCAGCATGACCGCGCGCACCGGGTGGACGTCACGTCGCCGAGGTGCCCGGCCGCGCGGCGAGGCCGGAGCACCCACAGGCACGACGCCGGGCGTACCGCCACCACCGGCGTTCTCGCAGCGGTGCGCAGCTTGTCACCCGAGCGGTGGGAGACGAGGACGACGTCCGCGATGGCCAACCGGCGGCGACTGTGAAAATCGCTGTCCGATCACCGGAGCACGGTGATAGACATCCGGGGTGGAGAAGAGTCTTGAGTTCCCTGACCTGCTGCGACTGATCGATGAACGGTCGACCGCCTTCCACGCCGCGGTCGCCGCCGCGCCCAGTCTCGACGCACGGGTGCCGACCTGCCCCGAGTGGACGCTGTTCGATCTGGTGAAGCACCTGGGTGGGGGAGACCGTTTCTGGGCCGCCATCGTCGGCGCGGGGCCTGCCGACGCTCCCCCGGCCGAGGCCACCGCTGCGCGCGCCGCTCTGGAAGTGCCGCGGGAGCGTGAGGCCCTGCTGGCCTGGCTGGCCGCGTCGACGCAGCTTCTGCTGAGAGCTCTGCGCGAGGCAGGACCGGACGCCGGCTGCTGGGCGTGGTGGAGTGCCCTGCAGACGCCGCGGACCTCCGGCGGAGTCGCCCGGCACCGGGCCCAGGAGACCGCGGTGCACACCTACGACGCCCAGCTCGCCGCGGGCGCCCCGCAGCCGCTGCCGGCCGAGGTCGCCCTCGACGGTGTCGAGGAGTTCCTGTTCACCTGCGTCGCGACGCCCAGCGCATGGCCGCACAAGCCCACGGCCTTCGACTTCCACGCCGCCGAGGGCCCCTCCTGGCGCCTCACGGTCGACGGCGACGGCGCACGCTCCACCCGCATCCCCGCGCCCATGGCCGCGACCGGCGAGGACTCGGACGCAGCCGGCGCCTCCGTCCATGGCACGGCCAGTGAGTTGGTCCTCTACTTGTACGACCGTATCCCGGCCGACTCCTTGCACGTTGACGGAGACGCAGGGCTGCTCGACCTGCTCCGCGCCTGGGAGCCGGAGGAGTAGGACGTAGCGGGGGCGGTTGGCCGCGCCTCGATCCGGTAGGACATGACTCTTCGCCAGGTTCGTCGGTCGCGGCACCGGGCTCAAACCCGCGAGGCGGCCTCGGGGCGTCACCAAGCCGACCGTCCACCCGGTCGGAGCTCGAACTCACGACCTCCGCACGATCAGAGACGAATACGTCGACAGCCGGGCAACCGCCGACCGGCTCGCTCTCAGTGCCCAGCGAGCCGGCGGTTCTGCGTCGAGGCCGATGCCTGGCCGCGCTCCTGGTCCCACGAACCCGCCAGATGATCATTTGTCAGGTAGGCCATAGGTAGCTGCTCTCCTCCCCAACCTGCTCAGCGGCGACCTCCGCTCTCGCCATCGGTGTACCCATCGCCTGTTCCCGCGCGGGGAATCCAAGTGAGCATGTCCGGCCAGCACCTGAGCGGCGGGTGGGGAAAATCGAAGAGCCTCATCACCTTCGGCGATCCGCAGCACGAGCGCACCAGGTCGAACGGGGGCAGCGGGGAATCACGGTGAAAGCAGCCAGGCCCGACGGGACGGCATCCCGGCCGTTCGCCCCTCTCGGCGACCGCCCCGGCCTCAAAGAGCCGCAGCATTCCAAGCTGAGGTGCCAAGCCCGCCGACGCGAAGAAAGCCGTGGGGTTCCGTCCACGGTGACTGCGACTGTCCGCGAGTGGGACGACGAGGAGGGGTGGGGCGTTCTCGACTCCCCCGACACCCCGGCGGCTGCTTCGGTCACTACTCCGACATCCAGGCGACCGGCTTCCGCACGTTGTCGCCCGGACAACAGGTTGACCTCACGTGGGAGGCCCCGGGCTTCAGGCAAGACGGGTATGACTACCGTGCGGTGAGCATCGTGCCCCGGCCGACCTGACATCCACATCTGACATCAACGACGGCGAACGCCCACGGTCTCCGGCTCGGCAAGTCGTCGGTCGCTGAGGTGGCCGGTCTGCTCCTCCCAGTCGGCAAGCCAGGGGCCGAGCGTTCCGGACGCCTCGGCACACATGGCGAAAACCTGGTGCGCCGACACGACCGCATCCGGGCCGGTGAGGCTCTCCACCAACCAGGCGTGCAGGAACTCGCGTACCGAAGCGGCCTGTTCGTCGGGCCATTGCTGCCAGCGGCCGCGGGCGAAGGAGTCTCCGGCTTCTTCCAGTCCGAACAGGGCTTCCGTGCGACCGGCCACCAGGGCCGTGGCGAACTGCGGCAGGATGCGGCGCAGCACGGCCGCGTGATCGGTCCAGTCGGGGGCCTGCCAGGTCCGGCGCAGGAGGTCCGGCTCCAGTTGCACACCCGGCGTCTTCAGAAGGGCGAGCTCCTCCGAGCTGCCCCAGTGACATTCGCAGTTGTGCTCGTCCGGATGTGCGGTCATGCCGTGGAAGGTGACGGAGAGGTTCTCCAGGGCGATGCTGAGGCGGCGGCGTGCGGGACGCTCGGCGAGATGCAGGATGTGCCCGGCCTTCTGGGACTCCGTACGGCTTGCGCCGGCCGAAGACCCCTACGTCACCCGGTGAGGTGAGGCCTTGCACTGGTCGCTCTGGCGTGGGGCCCAGGAGAGCCGACAGCGACGCGAAGGACGCTGTCTCAGACTCGAGGGGCCGCCGGAGCCGTGGGCGGCGTCGGCGGTACCGGCGCGATGAGGAAGTCGTACTCGGGGCGCTCCCATCCCACCGCGGGCGGGTTCGCGGGCGCGGTTCCGGTGTGCACCGCGCCCATGCTCCGGTAGAAGCCCTCGGCCGGCGGATGCGCCACCACCCGGACGCGGTCGAGCCCGGCGGCGCGCGCCTCGGCCCGCAGGTGGGCGACGAGCAGCCGTCCGATGCCGCGGCCCTGCGCCTCGTCGGCGACGAACAGCAGGTCGAGTTCCCGCGGGGCGAGGAGCAGCGAGTAGAAACCGAGGACGCGGCCCTCGTGCTCGGCGTCGGCGACGGCCACGAAAACGCGGTGGGCCTCGATGTAGCCGGGCCCGACCCGGTAGTCCGCGACCATGGCCGCGTACCGCCCCTCGTAGGCCCGCGAGTCACGCACGAGCCGCGTGAGCCGCTTGGCGTCCTTCGCGACGGCTCGCCGTACGGTGACCGGTCCGCTCCGCGGTGTAACACCTGACGTCATACCGAGAGTATTACGCATCGGGAGGGTGCCCCACGCCGGGGTGATCCGTCCGCCTCCTCGAACTCCTCGATCCTCTCGACGATCTCCCCGACCCTCTCGACGCGAGGACATGATCCGGGGAACGGGACGATGCAGTCGTATCCGGCGGGACCCCGGGTGCTCGTCGCCGCGGGCCCGACCACCTGTCGGGCCGATTGTCCGGTGGGCGACCGCCCGGTGGCCGACGGCCCCGGCATCGCCGGTGAGAAGGGAACGCGCAGATGAGCAGGGTCAAGGAAACGGTCGAGGTGGAGGTCCCCGTCCGTACCGCCTACAACCAGTGGACGCAGTTCGAGCAGTTCCCCCGGTTCATGGAGGGCGTGGAGGAGGTCAGGCAGTTGGACGACCGCCACAACCACTGGACGACCAAGATCGGCGGTACCCGGCGCGAGTTCGACACCGAGATCGTCGACCAGCTCGCGGACGAACGCATCACCTGGCGCACCACCAGCGGCGACATCCAACAGAAGGGCACGGTCCGGTTCGAGCGCCTGGACGACACGCACACCCGGGTGGAGCTCGTGATGGACGTCGAGCCGAGCGGGATGGCGGAGAAGGCCGCCGATGTGCTCGGCACGATCGACCGGCGCGTCAAGGGCGACATGAAGCGCTTCAAGCAGTATGTCGAGGAGCGTGGGAGCGAGTCCGGAGCCTGGCGCGGCCGCGTCAAGCCGGGCGACGCCGGCCCCTCGCTCTGACACGACGGCCCCGCTCCCGGTCCGCGGCGGCTGCCGCACAGGCAGGACAGGCAGCACAGGCCGCACGGGCAGCACGTGCGGTACAGGCCGTACGGGCAGCACGTGCGGTACAGGGAACACGGGCCGCCGGACCGGCCGCGGCGATCGTCGAGGGGCGGGATGCGGGAAGACGCCTCGACCCGTACCCGCACCCCTGCCCGTGGATCCGGGGGAGGGAGGGACGCTCCAGCCCCCGGATCCGGGGCGAGGGGGAAGCCACCGCGAACGTCGGCGCGGACCGTTCCGCCCCCGGTTTCAGCACGTTGAAACCGCGTTGAGAGCGAACTGAATCCGCCCCGCAACAAGCTGCGGGGCATGACAACGACACCGACCGCACTCGCCATCGCGGCGAAGGGGCTGCGCAAGGCCTACGGGGAGAAGGCGGTCCTCGACGGCATCGACCTGGCCGTCCCGCAGGGCACGGTCTTCGCTCTCCTCGGCCCCAACGGCGCCGGCAAGACGACCGCCGTCAAGATCCTCTCCACCCTCGTCACCGCCGACGCCGGCGACCTGCGCGTCGGCACCCACGACCTGGCCGCCGACCCGCAGGCGGTACGTGCCGAGATCGGCGTCACGGGGCAGTTCTCCGCCGTCGACGGCCTGATCACCGGCGAGGAGAACATGCTCCTCATGGCGGACCTGCACCACCTTCCCCGCGGCGAGGGCCGTCGCACCGCCGCCGAACTGCTGGAGCGCTTCGACCTCGCCGAGGTCGCCGGGAAGCCCGTCTCCACCTACTCCGGCGGCATGAGGCGCCGCCTGGACATCGCCATGACGCTGGTCGGCGACCCGCGCGTCATCTTCCTCGACGAGCCCACCACCGGCCTCGATCCCCGCAGCCGCCACACCATGTGGGGGATCATCCGCGAGCTGGTCTCCGGCGGCGTCACCGTCTTCCTCACCACCCAGTACCTGGAGGAGGCCGACGAACTCGCCGACCGCATCGCGGTGCTCCACGGCGGCAGGATCGTCGCGGAGGGGAGCGCCGACGAACTGAAGCGGCTCGTCCCCGGCGGCCACGTGCGGCTGCGGTTCACCGACCCGGTCGCGTACCGGTCCGCCGCCGTCGCCCTGGGCGGGGCCACCCTTCCCGGCCCACGGCTCCACCCGAGCGGGGCGACCTCCGACGACGAGGCGTTGTCCCTCCGGATTCCCAGCGACGGCAGCCAGCGCGAACTGCGCGCCGTCCTCGACCGGCTGGACGCCGCCGGCATCGAGGCCGACGAGCTGACCGTGCACACCCCCGACCTCGACGACGTGTTCTTCGCCCTGACCGGCGGCACCGACCAGCCCAAGGAGACCGTCCGATGAGTTCCCCCCTGGCTCCCGCCCGCCCCGCCCGGATCTCCCTCGCCGTCCGCGACTCCTCCACGATGCTGCGCCGCAACCTCCTGCACGCGCGCCGCTACCCGTCCCTCACCCTGAACCTGCTGCTCACGCCGATCATGCTGCTGCTGCTCTTCGTCTACATCTTCGGCGACGTGATGAGCGCGGGCATCGGGGGCGGCGGCGCCGACCGCTCCGACTACATCGCCTACATCGTCCCGGGCATCCTCATGATGACCATCGGCGGCACCGTCATCGGCGCCGCGGTGTCCGTCGCCACCGACATGAGCGAGGGCCTCATGGCCCGCTTCCGCACGATGGCGATCCACCGCGGCTCCGTGATCATCGGGCACGTCGTCGGCAGCGTGCTGCAGTCGCTCGCCAGCGTGGTCCTCGTCGGTGCCGTCGCGGTGGCCATCGGCTTCCGGTCCACGGACGCCACGGCCCTGGAGTGGCTGGCCGCGTTCGGACTGCTCGCGCTGTTCGCCACGGCGCTCACCTGGATCGCGGTCGGGATGGGCATGGCCGCCCCGAACGCCGAGGCGGCCGCCAACAGCGCGCAGCCCCTGATCCTCCTCCCGCTCATCTCGAGCGCCTTCATCCCGGCCGACACGATGCCGGGCTGGTTCCAGCCGATCGCCGAGTACCAGCCGTTCACACCCGCCATCGAGACGCTGCGCGGCCTGCTGCTCGGTACCGAGATCGGCGACAACGGGTGGATCGCGATCGCCTGGTGCCTGGGCCTGACCGTGCTCGGCCACCGCTGGTCGACGGCGTCGTTCAACCGCGACCCGAAATGAGCACGCGGGCTGCCTCCCGCAGCTCGTCCCGCTCCAGGGCGGCGTACTCCGACACCGCGTCGGCGTACGCCGCCCGGTCGGCGTTCTCGGCCGCCCGCCGGGCGCGGTCCCGCGACATCGTCGGCTGGAACTCGCGCGCCACCCGCAGCCGTTCGGCGAGCGCGATCATCCGCACGGCCGAGGGGTCGCCGGACGCGATCCCCGCCATGCCGAGAGCGTGCAGAACCGTCCCGTACAACAGCAGCTCCATGGGCGGGCCGACCGGGCCGCGGAGCCGGGCCCGCAACGTCTGCCGGAGCCGGTCGACCGGCCCCGCGACCAGCTCGGGACGTCCGGCGTGCGCGTGGGCCGTCACCGCCGCCGACTGGATCTGCAGCGCCGACGGGTCCAGCCAGGGGTCGTCGCCGCGCGTCGAGCCCGCCTCGAGCATCCGCGCCAGGGCGTCGCGCCACAGGCCGAGCCCGACCTCGGTCAGCCCGCGGGCGAGGGCGATCTCGGCACGCCCACCGAGGTCGGGCCGGTGGAAGGAGTCCTGCTGCGGGGCGCCGTGGCTCTCCGCCTGCCGCAGCCAGTCCTCGGCCTCGTCGGGGTCGCCGCGCTGCAGGCAGGCCAGGACGAGGCCGTTGCGGATGAAGAGGTAGTCGTTCCCGTCGCCGAGCCGCGGCACCACCTCGAGCGTCGCCCTGAGGTGCTCGTAGGCCTCCTCGCCCCGCCCCGTCCGCAGGCACAGCTCGCTCAACCGGGAATGTCCCATGAGCCGCATGGACGGACTGTCGACCGGAGCCAGCGCGGTGAGTGTCCGGCGGGCCGATGCGAGCGCGCGGTCGACGTCGTGCTCGTACTCCCAGACGTAGGTGGCGATGCACTCGGCGACGCCGGCGACCAGCGGCTGCTCGCTGTCGCAGAGGTCCCGCAGCACGGTGTAGTCGGGGGGCAGCATCCCGGGGACCGCGTCCAGCACCACCGCGATGGCGCGCGGCAGCGTGTCCGGCGGGGCGGCGGGCAGCCGGCGGAGGGTGACGAGCTGGCGCACGGCGGCCGGCCCGTGGCCCACGAACAGGGCCGCCGTGCCCAACACCGCGGCGGAGCGGGCGACTTCGACGAACTCGGGCTCGGGGCGGTAGTGCGACAGCGGCGGGCCGGTGTCCGCGGCGAGGGCGGCGAGGCGCGGGAAGTCGGAGTCGGTGGACCACAGCGCGGCGAGGACGGCGGTGAGCGCGGCGAGGGTGGGGCCGTCCGTACGTGCCAGGGCGTACCGCAGGGCCAGCACGAGGTTGTCCTGCTCGGCCCTGATCAGCTCCCCGGCGACCCGCGGTTCCGGGCCGAAGAACCAGTCGTGGTACGTGACCCCGAAGTCCCGCGCCCACGCGAGGAACCGGCCGACGGCCTCCTCCTCCCCGCCCGCCTCCGCGCACCGGGCCGCGCTGAACTCCCGTACGGTCTCCAGCATCCGGAACCGCACACCGGCCGGGGTGTCGGTGACGGTGAGCAGCGACTGGTCGGCCAACTGCTCCAGCAGCCACAGCGCGTCCTCGCCCAGGACCTGTTCGGCCGCGTCCCCCGAGAAGCCGCCGGGGAAGACGGACAGCGTACGCAGTGCCGCCCGGGCGTCCGGGGCGAGCAGGTTCCAGCTCCACTCCACGACCGCGTGCAGCGTGCGGTGGCGCTCCGGCACGTCCCGGATCCCGCCCCGCAGCAGCGCGAACCGGTCGCCGAGGCGGCGGGCGATCTCCGGCACCGCCAGCACCCGTACCCGTGCGGCGGCCAGCTCCACGGCGAGCGGCAGCCCGTCGAGGTGACGGCACAGCTCGGCCACCGCGTCCGGCGGCAGCTCCACGCCGGGCCGGGCGGCCCGCGCCCGCTGCGTGAACAGCTCGGCCGAGATGTCGGGACCCAGCTCCGGCAGCACGTACACCGCCTCCGAGGTGAGGCCCAGCGGGGCCCGGCTGGTGGCGAGCACCCGCAGGTCCTTCGACGACGCCACGAGGGCCCGTACGAGGTCGGCGACGCCCCGGACGACCTGCTCGCAGTTGTCCAGCACCACCAGAGCGGGCCCGGAGCCGAGCACGGCGAGGACGCCGGCCACCGGGTCGGCCGAGGCGTGGCCGCTCACGGTGCCGTGCCGCCCCTCGCCCGCGCCGAGCACCGAGGCCACCTCCGCCGCGACGTCCTCGTCCGCGGTGACACCGGCGAGCGGCACGCAGTACACCACGCGCTGCTCGGCCCGGCGGCCGACGGCGTGCGCGAGCCGGGTCTTGCCCAGGCCCCCGGGGCCGACGACGGTCACCGCGCGCGAGGCACGCAGCAGCCGCCGCACCGCCGCGACGTCCTCGTCCCGGCCCAGCAGCGGGTTCGGTTCGTGCGGCACGCCGTACCGGACCGCCGGTGCCTCCCCGTCCAGCAACTCCCGCTGCACCGCCTTGAGTCCGGGCCCCGGGTCCGTACCCAGCTCGTCGCGCAGCCGACGACGGTAGGTCTCGTACCGGGTCAGCGCGGCGGACGGTCCCGCCGTGGCCGCCTCGCCCCGCAGCAGCTCGGCGAGCACCTCCTCGTCGCGCGGACGCTCCGCGGCGGCCTCGGCCAGCGGCCCGGCCGCCTCCGCGTGCCGCCCCAGCCGGGCCAGCGCGAGGGCCCGCGCGCGGACGAGCGCGCCGCGGACGGGCCGGCGCGCGGTGCGCAGCGCGGCCACCGGGTCATCGGTGCCGCCCGCCCCGTCGGGGGTGCCGTCCCACAGCGCGAGCCCCGCCTCCGCCGCGGCCAGCGATCCCGCGTGGTCGCCGCCCCTGGCCCGCTCCGCGCTCGCGGCGGCGTGCAGCAGCAGGGCGGAACTGTCGACCCGGTCCGCGGCGAGGGCGAGCCGGTACCCGGTCGGCGTGCCGGCGATGACGTCGGCGCCCAGCTGTGCCCGCGCCCTGGACACCAGGACCTGAAGCGCCTTGCCCGGCCGCTCCGGCAGCCGGTCCGGCCACAGCCCCGCGACGAGCCGCTCGGTGCCGCAGCCGGCGCGCAGGTCGCCGGCGAGCAGCGCGAGGAGACCACGGAGCCGAGGCGCGGTGACCTCCTTCCCGAGATGGGCGACACGCGGCAGCAGGGTCAGGTCGGTGGTCACCCGTGCAGATTAGCCAAGCCCGCCGATCGCCCGCGGCAGAGCCGATTTTCCGGCGCCGGGATGGGTAGGGGACTCCCCACAAGAGAGCGTGAAGCAGCCGCCCGGTCAGCTGCGAGGTGTGTGAGCACTCCTCGCGCGTGCCTCTCCGGGGGACGGACAGGCCGTACCGGTGACCACGGGCGGTGTGCCCTTCACGCGCTCGCGTCCTCGGAAGGGGGCCCTGTGGAGCCGTGGCTGATCTGGGTGATCATCGCGGGATTCTTCGCCCTGGCGGAGATCTTCACGCTCACCGCCGCACTGGGCATGCTCGGCGGTGCCGCGTTGATCACGGCCGGAACCGCTGCCCTGGGGCTGCCCACGCCCCTCCAACTCCTCGTGTTCACCGTCGTCGCCACGCTCAGCGTGGTGTTCCTGCGCCCGGTCGCGCTGCGACACGTGCTGCAGCCCCAGACGGAACGGTTCGGCGTCGACGCACTGATCGGGAAGTCCGCCTACGTCACCTCCGAGGTGACCGGAGCCGGTGGCAGGGTCCGGATCGAGGGCGAGGAGTGGACGGCGCGCGCCTATGACGAGACGTTGGTGATTCCCCCTGGAACGGCCGTGGACGTCATGGAGATCAGCGGCTCCACCGCACTCGTCTACCCCCGGGAGTGAACCATGGAAGCTTCGGCGTTCCTCATCGCCGGCCTGATCGTCGCCCTGCTGGCGGTCCTCACCGTGGTGCGGGCGGTGCGCATCGTGCCCCAGGCGCGCGCCCGCAACGTCGAACGGCTCGGCCGTTACCACCGGACGCTGAAACCCGGCCTCAGCCTCGTGATCCCCTTCGTCGACCGCGTGTATCCGGTGATCGACCTGCGGGAACAGGTCGTCTCCTTCAAACCGCAGCCGGTGATCACCGAGGACAACCTAGTCGTCGAGATCGACACCGTGCTGTACTTCCAGGTCACCGATCCGCGCGCGGCCTTCTACGAGATCGCCAACTTCCTCCAGGCGGTGGAGCAGCTCACCGTCACCACCCTGCGCAACGTGGTGGGGTCCATGGACCTGGAGAAGACCCTCACCTCCCGCGACACCATCAACAGCCAGCTCCGCGGTGTGCTGGACGAGGCCACCGGCAAATGGGGTCTCAGGGTCAACCGGGTGGAGATCAAGGCCATCGATCCTCCCCAGTCCATCAAGGACGCCATGCAGAAGCAGATGCGGGCCGAGCGGGACAAGCGGGCCGCGATCCTCGGCGCCGAAGGGCAACGCCAGTCGCAGATCCTCACCGCCGAGGGCGACAAGCAGGCCGCCGTCCTGCGCGCGGAGGGCAACCGCACGGCCGCGATCCTCCAGGCCGAAGGGCAGTCCCGGGCCATCGACGAGGTGTTCCAGGCCGTGCACCGCAACGATCCCGACCCCAAGCTCCTCGCCTACCAGTACCTCCAGACGCTGCCCCACCTCGCGCAGGGGCCGGGCAACAACTTCTGGGTGATCCCCAGCGAGATCACCTCCGCGCTCAGCGACGTGTCACGGGCGTTCAGCGAGGTCCTGCCCCAGTCGCCGGCCACGCGCGAGAAGCGCTCGGACGGCGGGGCGGCCCAGGCGGCCAGCGACGCCGCGCAGGCCGCGGAGGCGGCTGCCGAGGCCCTCGCCGACGCGGCCAGGGCCGACGGCACCGCTCCCCGCGCCCTCCCCGACGACCTGAGCCCCGGAAACGGGTGATCGGCGTCCGGTCGCCGTCGCCGGGCGGCCGCACGGGTGGGCCGTTGCCGCGCCGGCTCCGCGGCGGTGGTTCCCGTCGCCGGGGCGGTCGTGCGGCGGGGCGGCAGCTGTTGCCGGGCCGGCTGTGCGGTGGTGGGATGGAGGTGCTCTCGCGCCGGATCGCGCGAGGGGACGACCGGTCGGGCCGAGAGCGCCGGCCCGACACCCCACCGGTGGCTCGAGGCCGGCGGCCTGCGCGGCAGGCCCCGCCGCCCCCCTCCCGCGTGCGGCCGACCGTCGCCGCCCCGTACGCCGAGCACCGTCTTCCGATCCCGGAGACTCACATGGACACCTATCGAGCCGCGCAGGTCGACACCGCGAACGGGCCGTTCTCGATCGTCGAGCGGGAGGTACCCCGCCCCGGCCCGGGTCACGTACGGCTGGCCGTGGAGGCCTGCGGAATCTGCCACAGCGACCACTTCTTCGTGAGCGGGGGCATGCCCGGCGTGCGGTTCCCGCTGGTTCCGGGGCACGAGGTCGCCGGGCGTGTCGAGGAACTCGGCGAAGGGGCCGGGAGCCACGGCTGGAACGTGGGGGACCGCGTGACGGTGGGCTGGTTCGGAGGCAGCTGCGGTCACTGCACCCCTTGCCGGCAGGGGGACTTCGTCGTCTGCGACACCCTCAAGGTTCCCGGCTGGGCGTACGACGGCGGCTTCGCCCAGACGATGATCGCTCCGGTCGACGCGCTGGCCCGGATCCCGGACGCCCTGACAGCCGTCGACGCGGGACCCATGGCCTGCGCCGGTGTGACGACCTACAACGGGCTGCGGCGCAGCTCGGCCCGGCCGGGCGACCTGGTGGCCGTCCTGGGCATCGGCGGTCTCGGTCACCTGGGGGTGCAGTACGCGGCGGCCATGGGCTTCGAGACCGTGGCCATCGCGCGGGGTGCCGGCAAGGCCGAGTTCGCCGAGCGGCTCGGCGCCCACCACTACGTCGACAGCACGGGAGCCGTCCCGGTCGCGGAAGCCCTGCAGTCACTGGGCGGCGCCAAGGTCGTCCTGGCCACCGCCGGCAACTCCGACGCCATCGCGGCGACGGTCGACGGCATGACACACCGAGGTGAGCTGGTGGTCATCGGAGCGACGCCCGAACCCCTGGGAATCAGCCCGTTCCAGCTGATCCTGCGCGGCAGGACGGTGCGCGGCCACCCGTCGGGCACGGCACAGGACGTGCAGGACACCATGGCGTTCAGCGCCCTGCACGGGATCCGGCCCGTGGCCGAGACCGTGCCGTTGAGCGAGGCCGACACCGCCTACCAGAAGATGCTGGCCGGGGCCGCACGCTTCCGCATGGTGCTCACCACGGCCTGACGGGCCGGGCCCACCGAGACCTGTGGAACTCCCGCTCGTTAGGTGGGGCATGGGCCCGCTCCGGTACACGGGGCGGGGGCGGCACGGAGCGAGGAGTGGGCGTGGGGGACGTGGCGGGCGAGGCCACCAGGACGGCGGGGTCCGAGGAGCGGGGGCGGGGCGGGGCCGCCCCCGGACCGAAGAAGCGGCGGTTCCCGTGGACGGAGCTGCCCCTCCTGGTCGGCATCGCGCTCGTGCTGGCTCTGTTGATCAAGACCTTCCTGGTGCAGGCGTTCCTCATCCCGTCGGGATCGATGCAGAACACGCTCCAGGAGGGCGACCGCGTCATGGTCGACAAGCTCACCCCGTGGTTCGGCTCCGAGCCGGAGCGCGGCGAGGTCGTCGTCTTCCACGACCCGGACGCATGGCTCAGGGGCAGGTCGACACCCGAACCGAACGCCGCGCAGACCTTCCTCGGCTGGATCGGCCTGATGCCGTCGGCGGGGGAGAAGGACCTGATCAAGCGGGTGATCGGGGTCGGCGGAGACACGGTCGAGTGCAGCGGGACCGGTCCGCTGAAGGTCAACGGCAAGGCGCTGGACGAGCCGTACGTGTACGCGGGCAACACGCCGTGCACCGACGACGGCGGAGGCGGTCGCTTCAAGGTCGTGGTTCCCCGCGGCCACCTCTGGGTCATGGGCGACCACCGCCAGGCGTCGAGCGACTCGCGCTACAACCAGGACGACAAGCACCACGGCATGGTTCCGGTCGGTGACGTCGTGGGGCGGGCCGTCGTGAAGGCCTGGCCGCTCGACCGCTGGGGCACGCTGCCCGTTCCCGACGCCTTCGACGAGGACGGGCCGAACCGCTAGCGTGCCCGTCTCGGGCGTCGGGCCGCGGGCCGCGGGCCTCGTGCCGGGGTCGACGGGCCGGTGCGCGCCCCGGTCGGCCCGGCGGCCGGGATCAGTCCGGTCGGCGTAGTCCCGCGATGAGGACCTCGACCAGTCGGCGGGCGTCGTAGCGGGGGTCGTTCTCCGCGCCGATGCAGAGGTTGCCGACGCCTCGCATCAGCGCGTAGGCCTCCAGGTCGGAGCGGATCTCCCCGGCGGCGGCCGCGGCCTCGAGCAGTTGGGCGCACACGGGCACGAGGCGGTCGAGGAAGTAGGCGTGCAGCGTCTCGAAGCCCGCGCCGTCGGACTGGAGCACGGCGGCGAGGCCGTGCTTGGTGACCAGGAAGTCGACGAAGAGGCCGATCCATCGCCCCAGGGCGACGTACGGGGCCGGGCTCGTCGCCAGCAGCGCCGGACCGGCCTCGGCGCAGGCTTCGACCTGGTGCCGGTAGACGGCGATGATGAGGTCCGCCCGCGTCGGGAAGTGGCGGTAGATCGTGCCCACCCCGACGCCGGCCCGGGCCGCGATGTCGCGGACCGGCGCGTCCACGCCCGAGGTGACGAAGGCGGCGGCGGCCGCGTCGAGAAGGCTCTCCTTGTTGCGCCGGGCGTCCTTCCGCTTGGGCTCCGCCGCCCGTTTCCCGCGCTCGTCGCTGTCGCCCACGTGCGACTCCTTCCCCTGCCCACCTTGCAAAACGGAACGTCGTTCCGTATCTTTTTTCCGGAACGGTGTTCCGTTTGCTCATGATGCCAGAGCACGGACCGGCCACCAAGCCACGCACCCGCACTCCCACCACGCTTCACCCGCCAACGGAGGAGACACGGTCATGCAGTACCGCACCCTGGGCCGAACCGGTGTACAGGTCAGCTCCCTCGCGCTCGGCGCGATGAACTTCGGCGCGCTCGGACGCACCACCCAGGACGAGGTCACCGCCATCGTCGACGCCGCCCTCGAGGCCGGCATCAACCTCATCGACACCGCCGACGTGTACAGCGGCGGCGAGTCGGAGGAGATGATCGGCAAGGCCGTCGCCGGCCGCCGCGACGACATCGTCCTGGCCACCAAGGCCGGCATGCCGATGGGTGACGAGCGCAACCACCGGGGCGGTTCCCGCCGTTGGCTGATCAGCGCGCTCGACGACAGCCTGCGCCGCCTCGGCGTCGACCACGTCGATCTCTACCAGATCCACCGATGGGACCCCGGCACCAGCGACGAGGAGACCCTGTCGGCCCTGACCGATCTCCAACGCGCGGGCAAGATCCGCCACTTCGGCTCCTCGACCTTCCCCGCCCACCGCATCGTGCAGGCGCAGTGGGCCGCCCGCGAACACCACCTCGGCCGTTACGTCACCGAACAGCCCAGCTACTCCGTCCTCCAGCGGGGGATCGAGACCCACGTGCTTCCCGTCACCGAGCAGTACGGGCTCGGCGTCCTCGTGTGGAGCCCGCTGGCCTCGGGCTGGCTGTCGGGCGCCGTCCGCGCGGGCCGCGACATCACCACCAGCCGCTCGACGTTCATGCCGCAGCGCTTCGACACCACCCTCCCCGCCAACCGGGCCAGGCTCGACGCCGTCGAGCAGCTGGCCGAGGTCGCCGACGAGGCCGGCCTGACCATGATCCAGCTCGCCCTCGGATTCGTGACCGCGCATCCCGCCGTGACCGGCGCGCTCATCGGTCCCCGCACGTTGGACCACCTGCACGCGCAGCTCGCCGCCGCCGACACCGTGCTCTCCGCCGACGTGCTCGACGCGATCGACGCCGTCGTGGCCCCCGGCACCGACCTGGCCGCACACGAGAAGCACGACACCCCGCCGGCGCTGCTCGACCCGTCCCTGCGGCGCCGCTGACCGCCCGGGGACGGTGTCCACGGCCCGCCTCGGCCGACCGGCCCAGGGCGATCATGCGATCGTGAGGGTCGGGCGGGATCACCCACCCGCCGGCGGGCGGGGGAGCGGCCGGTCACCTCCGGGGCGGCACGAGCAGGGTGTGGACGTCCTGGCCGGCGAAGATCAGGCCGTCGGGGTGGCCGAGGTCGATGGCGAGCGCCAACTCCTCGTCGGCGGGCCAGTTGGCCGCCAGCAGACCGAGCTGCACCTGATGCCCGATGTGCACCTCGGGCAGCGTGTGGAGCATGCGCTCCACGGAGGTGAAGACGGGAACCGTGTGCGGCTGCGGCGGGTCGTCGATCATCGGGAGGGTCAGCCTGCCGTCCTGCGGGGAATGACGGGCGACGAACTCGTCCGGCTCCGGAACCAGGATGTCGCAGGCGACGAGGGTGTCCAGCACCGTCCGGTCGTCGGGCGTGCGGTTGAGGTCGCGCAGCGCCTCCTGGGCGGCCGCCACGAGCAGTTCCTCGGGGATGCTGTCGTCGCGCATGGCTTCACCCCATCGTGGCCCCAGCCGGACCGCCCGGTGCGGGGTGCGCCGGACGGCGCGTGGCTTCACCTTCCCGGTACCCGAGGCAGGTCGGGCCATGCGGGCCACGGGGCGCGGACGCTCTCCCGTCCCTCCCACCCCCGGTACGGGCCGCAGGACGCCGGCCTGCGGCCCGGCATCCTCGACGACGCCGTGGACCACCCGGACGGCAGGGCCGCGCGTGCTCCGGGATCCGGCGCGCGGACGATCCGCCGCCACGGCGCCAACGCCCCCACGGACCCCGACGCGGCATCACCGCCGTCGACGTGTTCGCGCCGCCGGCACGAGCGCACGGACCACCCGCCTCCCCTCCCCGTCGAGAACGCGGACCGTCGAATTAATGCCGTGCCGGGACACCGACGGTGGTGCAGACTCGCTCCATGGCCGACATGGGGGCGTTCCGGGACGAGGTGAGTGCCTGGGCGGCCGGCGGTCCGGACGGGCCGGCGAGGGATCTGGCGGTGCGCCTGGGGGTACGGACCGCGGTGCTGCTCGAAGGGCCGAGCGACCTCGCCGCCGTCGAGGCGCTGGCCGCACGGCGCGGCCGGGACCTGGCCGTCGAAGGGGTGTGCGTCGTGTCCATGGGCGGGGCGATGAGCGTCGCCCGCTACGCCGACATCCTCGGCCCGCCCGGCCTCGACCTGCGCCTGGCCGGACTCTGCGACGAACGTGAACAGCCCTTCTACGACCGGGGCCTGGAGCGGGCGGGGGCGCCGCGCCGGGATTTCTTCGTGTGCGTGACGGACCTGGAGGACGAACTCGTCCGCGCGCTGGGGCCGGCGAAGGCCGAGGAGGTCGTCCGGGCCGAGGGCGACCTCCGCGCCTGGCAGACCTTCCTGCACCAGCCCGCCCAGCACGGCCGGCCCCGGCAGCAGCAGTTGCGGCGCTTCCTCGGCACGAAGAAAGGCCGCAAGATCCGCTACGGCAGCCTCCTGGTCGAGGCCCTCGCCCCCGACCGCGTACCGGCCCCGCTCGACGACCTCCTCAGGAGCCTGTGACCGACGGCCCCGTGACGCGACGGACGGGGACGGCTGCCGGCACGACGGTGATCGGGCTCCGTCACAATCGATCTCCGTCACAAAGGAGTTGACCGGACGACGCCGCCTGGGCAGGGTCGGCAGCGTCCCGCCACGACCTGATGACAGCAGCCTTCCCGCCGTCCCACCGCCCTGGCCCCGGCCGAGCGGGCCGTGGGACAGCGAGCCGACAGACCGGAGAACCCGAGCAATGACCTCTCACCTGCACGCGCTCACCTTCGACGCGAACGACCCGACCCGTCTCGCCCGCTTCTGGGGCGACTTCCTGGGCTGGGAGAGGACCGACGACTCCCCTGACGGCATCCAGCTCCTGCCCGGCGACGACACGGGGTTCCGGATGCGGTTCCTGCCGACCCGGGAGCGGAAGACGAGCCCGAACCAGATGCACTTCGACCTGACGAGCACCTCCCTCGACGACCAGCGGCAGACCGTGGCGAAGGCGGTCGGACTCGGCGCCCGGCACATCGACGTCGGCCAACGCCCGGAGGAGGGGCACGTGGTGCTCGCCGACCCCGAAGGCAACGAGTTCTGCGTCGTCGAGCCGGGCAACGACTTCCTCGCGGACTGCGGATTCATCGGGGCGCTCGCCTGCGACGGTTCGCAGGACGTCGGGTACTTCTGGAGCCGGGCGCTGGACTGGCCGCTGGTCTGGGACCAGGACGAGGAGACCGCGATCCGCTCCCCGCACGGCGGTCCCAAGGTCACGTGGGGCGGCCCGCCGCTGATGACGAAGACCGGGAAGAACCGGCTCCACTTCGACATCGCACCGCCCGCCGACGGCGACCAGCGGGCGGAGGCCGACCGACTCGTCTCCCTCGGGGCGAAGCGCATCGACATCGGCCAGGGCCGGACCGATCGGGTGGTGATGGCCGACCCGGACGGCCACGAGTTCTGCGTGCTGCCCCCTCGATGACCAGGACGCACGGAAGGCGTCAGCCGTGGTCGTTCTCCGAACAGGCCGGCACGGTGGGGGCATCCGCACCCGGGACGAGACGGCCCCGCCGCCCGTGACGTCGCGGCACCGGCGGATGATCGTCTTCCTCGGTCCGCCACCGGCGTGTACGTTCGAACGGACTCGGCGCAGGGCGATCTTCGCCCTGCCGCATCCGCCACACCCACCACATCCGCGCGAAAAGAACACCTCATCCATGGACCTGGCCACGCGCCGCCGCAGAACGGCGCTGTTTCTCCTGTTCCTCGTACCCGGTCTGTCGATCTCCTCCTGGGTGACGCGGACGCCCGACATCAGGGACCTGCTCGGCGCGTCGACCACGCAGATGGGGATCATCCTGTTCGGGCTCTCCGTCGGCTCCATGATCGGCATCCTCGGTTCCGGAGCGCTGGTGGCCAGGTTCGGCACCCGGCCCGTGATGGGCGCGGGGACGCTGCTGGTCATCCTCAGCATGGCGGTCGTCGGCGCCGGGGCGATGCTCACCTCCGCTCCCGTCGTCACCGCCGGTCTGTTCCTCTTCGGCGCCGGCATGGGCGGGGGAGAGGTCGCGGTCAACGTCGACGGTGCCGAAGTCGAACGGCTGGCGGGGCGCACGGTGCTGCCCACGCTCCACGGCTTCTTCAGCCTGGGCACCGTCGTGGGAGCCGCGTGCGGCATCCTGTGCACCGCGGTCGCCGTTCCGGTGCAGTGGCACCTGGCCGTCGTCGTCGCCGTCACGGCCGGCATGTTCGTCCACGCCCTCCGCGCCGTCCCCGGCGGGGTGGGAAAGACCCGGGACCAGGACCGGCGGTCCGACAACGATGCCTCGTCGGCCCGGGCGCAGGTCCGGAAGGACCGGCGGCTGCTCCTGATCGGCGGTGTCATCCTGGCCATGGCTCTGGCCGAGGGGGCCGCGAACGACTGGCTGCCCCTCCTCATGGTCGACGGTCACGGCGTGGACCCCGCCCTGGGGTCCGCCGTCTACACGGGGTTCGCCGCCGCCATGACGATCGGCCGCTTCGGCGGCGGCTTCCTCATCGACCGTGTCGGCCGCGCGCCGGTCGTGCGGGCCAGCGCCGTCTCGGCGACTCTCGGGATCGCCGTCGTCGCCTTCGCCGACTCCGCCCTCCTGGCGGGCGCCGCCGTGCTGCTCTGGGGCATGGGAGCCTCGCTCGGCTTCCCCGTCGCGCTCTCGGCGGCCGGTGACTCCGGCCCGGACGCGGCGGCCCGGGTCAGCCTCGTCGCCATGATCGGTTACGTCGCGTTCCTCGTCGGCCCGCCCGGCCTCGGTTTCCTCGGTGACCACTACGGCCTGCGCACCGCCATGATCGTCGTCCTCGTCTTCACCGCCGTGGCCATCGCCCTCGCCCCTGCCGTCGCCACCCGCTCCACCGCCACCCCACGCACCCCCGACCCCGCGGCACACCCCTGACGTCGACGCCCTTCGCGGGCGGTCCTCCGGCACGCGGTGCCGGGCGGCGGCCCGCCGCCCCAGGGGGATCCGCGCACACGTGAGGAAGACCGGTGCCCGGCGCGACGGCGTCGTGCACGCGATACTTTCATCCGTTGCCCGAACAGCCGCGGATTGGTCCGAAAAAGAAATTCCCTAGATCGGATGAGCGACCAATCCGCGTGGCCGTCGGGGCCGGATTCCCCACGTGACGGACGACGAGAAGAAACGGCGGAAACCCCGCTCGCCGATGCGGACGGCGCTCGGTGCGCTCAGCGGCGTACTGGCGGGCGGCACGGCGCTGGCCGTGGCCGAGCTGGTCTCGGCGTGGGTGCGTCCGCAGGCCGGTCCGGTCATCGCCGTGGGCGGCGCCGCGATCGACCGTACGCCCGCCGCGGTGAAGGACTGGGCGATCCGCAATTTCGGCACCGACGACAAATTGGTGCTCCAGCTCGGAATTCTCGCGCTGTTGGCCTTCTGCGCGACGGCGCTGGGCGCTCTCGCCCTGCGATATCGGCTTTTCGGTGCCGGCGGAGTCCTTCTCTTCGGGGTGGCCGGAGCGGCCGCCGCACTCAGCCGCCCCGACTCCGACGGTTTCACCGACGCGCTGCCCTCCGCGGTGGGCGCGGTCGTCGGAGCGGCGCTGCTGTACCTCCTCGCCGGCCGATTGCGACCACGCGATGCCGCGCCGGACCTGCCGGACGGGACTTCCCCGGAGCGCGACGCCTCCGAGGGCCCGGGCTGGGACCGCCGCAGCTTCGTGATCGCCGCCTCCGCCGCGGCCGTCGCCTCGGCCGGAGCGGGCGCCCTCGGCCGTGCCCTGAACGGATCGAGCGGCCGCGACGCGGTCGCCTCCCGCGAGGACCTCGTCCTGCCGTCCCCCGGATCGGCCGCTCCACCGCTTCCCCGCGGCACCCGGTTGAGGATCCCGGGGATCACCCCCTTCGTCACCCCGAACAAGGACTTCTACCGGGTGGACACCGCACTGGTGGTGCCCAAGGTGGACGCCACGTCCTGGCGGCTGCGCATCCACGGCAAGGGAGTCACCAGGCCGGTCACCCTCACCTTCGACGACCTGCTGCGGCGGGAGCTGATCGAGCGCGACATCACGCTCACCTGCGTGTCCAACGAGGTCGGCGGCCCGTACGCCGGCAACGCCCGCTGGACCGGCGTACGTCTCGCCGACCTCCTCGCCGAGTGCGGTGTCCTGCCTCCCTCGGAGGGCGGACCCGCCGACCAGCTGGTGGCGCGTTCCGTCGACGGCATGACCCTCGGAACGCCGGTGGAGGACGTGATGGACGGCAGGGACGCCCTCCTCGCCGTCGGGATGAACGGCGAGCCGCTGCCCTTCGCCCACGGCTTCCCGGTCCGCATGGTGGTGCCCGGCCTGTACGGCTACGTCTCCGCCTGCAAGTGGATCGAGGACATCGAACTGACCACGTTCGACGCCTACGACACCTACTGGGTCAAACGGAAGTGGGCCCGCCGAGCACCGGTCAAGACCCAGTCCCGGATCGACACCCCGAAACCGTTCGCCCGCCCCCGGGCCGGCACCGTCATGGTCGCCGGGGTCGCCTGGGCACAGCACCGCGGCATCGACAAGGTCGAGGTGCGCGTCGACGACGGGCCCTGGCAGGAGGCGCGCCTGGCTGCCGAGGGCTCGCGCGACACCTGGCGCCAGTGGTCCTTCCCCTGGCAGGCCACCAGGGGCGGCCACACCCTCACGGTGCGCGCCACCGACCGTACCGGTGCGGTGCAGGCCGACACCCGCACCCGCACCATCCCCGACGGCGCCAGCGGCCGGCACTCCGTGGTGGTCACCGTCGAGTGACCCCCGCATGACCACACAAGCCACCTTTCCCCCTATTGAACGCAGCGTTCGCTGCATCCGTCCCTCAGGAGAGAACCATGATGAACACCCGTGTCCGTCGTATCGCCATGACCGTCGCCGCCGCCGCCGTACTGCCCCTGGCCCTGACCGCCTGCTCCGACGACGGCGGTGACTCCGTCTCCTCGGACTCCTCCAGCAAGGCGGCGGCCCCGGCGACGGCGTCCGACGACGGCATGGACGGTTCGACGAACACCTCCGCCATGGACGAGCCGTTCGGGCCGGCCTGTGCCTCGGTGCCGAAGGACGGCGTCGGCTCGTTCGACGGCATGGCCAAGGACCCGGTGGCCACCGCCGCGTCCAACAACCCCGCCCTGTCCACCCTGGTGACGGCGGTGAAGAAGGCCGGTCTCGTCGACACCCTCAACAACGCCCAGAACATCACCGTGTTCGCCCCGACCGACGACGCCTTCGCCAAGATCCCGAAGGCCGACCTGGACAAGGTCCTCAACGACAAGGCCACGCTGACGAAGATCCTCACCTACCACGTCGTCGGTCAGAAGCTGGCCCCGGCGGACCTGGAGAACGGCTCCTTCGACACCCTGGAGAAGTCGAAGCTGACCACCTCCGGCTCGGACGAGTCGTACACGGTCGACGACTCCGCCAAGGTGGTCTGCGGCAACGTCAAGACCGCCAACGCCAACGTGTACATCATCGACACCGTCCTGATGTCCAGCAGCTGACGGCGGGCCGGGGCCGCGGGCCGGGGACGACGGTCCGCGGCCCCGGCGCGCACCGGGCCGCTCGACGACGCGGACAGGGGTGGCCGGGGCAGGGTCCCCGGCCACCCCGCCGCTCGTCCCGCCGGTCCACCGACCCGCCGACCCGCGGTCAGGCAGAGGGTTTCGGCGTCGGGGAGTCGGCCCGGCCGCCCGCTCCCAGAAGGCCCGTGGCCTCGAAGGGATGCGCGGCGGCCAGCCGGGGCAGCTCCCTGCGGGAGAGCATGGTGACCACCGGCGGCATGGCCGCCCGGACGAGTTGCGCGGCCCGCAGCCAGGACGGCACGTAGACGGTGGGACGGCGCCGCTCGACCGCGCGGACCAGCCGTTCCGCCACGAAGGGCGCGGGATACACCTTGCGGGCCGGCGGGGGCATGTGGCCGCGCAGTTCCCGCAGCACCGCGTGCGCGTCGACGTCGCGGATCATGTCGGTGTCGGTCCAGTTGATGTAGGCGATACCCACCCCCACCCGCCGGTGGGCGACTTCGGCGCGCAGGGAGTGGCAGAACGACTCGACACCCGCCTTGGAAGCGCAGTAGGCGCTCATCATCGGCGCGGCTCCGATGGAGGCGAGCGACGCCACCTGGAGGAAGTAGCCGCAGGTGTCGAACAGCGCCGGCAGATGGGCACGGGCGGTGACGGCACTTCCGACCAGGTTCACTTCGACCACCCGGCGCCAGACCGCGGGGTCCGACTCTGCGAAGGGCCCTCCCTCCGCCAGGCCGGCATTCGCGACCACCACGGACGGCGCTCCCAGACGCTCCCTCACCTCGGCGGCCACCTCTGCCATACGGTCGTCGTCGGTGACGTCCACCTCCCAGCACAGCGACCCGGTCGGCAGCCGTTCCCGGACCCTGGCCAGCGTGTCCTCCTCGCGGCCCAGCAGCGCCACCCGGACGCCCCGGTCGGCCAGCCGCACGGCGATCGCCTCCCCCAGCCCCCGTGCCGCTCCCGTCACCACCGCCGTACGGCCACGCAGCGGGCTCACGTTCCTCGTCACGCGGCGACCCCCTCGGTGCGGCGCGGGGCCGACGGCGAACCGCCGTCCGGGCCCGCCGGCACCGTCGGGTCCGCACGGCCACGGGGCCGGCGGCCACCGCCCGCTGCCCCACTCCGGCGGCCCGCCGTCGTCCTCGTGGTCGCCCCGGTCGGTCGCGGCTTGCCCATGTGAGAGTCCCTTCCGATCCAGCAGGAAGCGCCGTTGACGGCCCGGTCCCAGCCTGACCGCCCGGCCGGTCGACCGCACCCGCACAGCCGGCTCGCACGCCCCGCCGCCTCTCGATCCAGCCGTACGGCTCAGCGGACACGCCCCCGGACGTACGGGCCCCGGCTCGGGGCCGGAGGCCGTCGACCGCCTGGTCGACTGACCGGTCGGGGCACGGTCCGCCCGCACAGGACTCCGCCGCCTCTCCCTCTGCGAAACCCACCCGACTCCCTCTGCGAAACCCATCCGACGGGGCGAACGGTCCGCCGGGTGCGTGTGACGCCCGACGGGGCCGGGCGGTCGTTCGCGGCGGTCAGGCGTGGGAGAGGGCGAAGGAGACGAGGAAGCCGCTCACGGTGATCAGCCCGATGGCCAGGTGGGCGTCCTCGAAGGCCTCGGGAATCATCGTGTCGGCGATCATCGCGAGGATCGCTCCGGCGGCCACCGCGGTCACGGCGGCGATCACCGTCGCGGAGAAGTGGCCGACCACCGTGTAGCCGAGGACGGACGAGACGGTGCTCGCGGCCGCGATCGCGCCCCACACCCCGAAGACGTAGGCCTTGCCGCGCCCGGCCTTCTTCATGCCCGCCGAACTGGACAGCCCTTCGGGGACGTTGCTGATGAAGACCGCGGCAACGGTCACCAGACTGACCGATCCGCCGTCGAGCAGGCCCACACCGATGACCGCGGACTCCGGGATGCCGTCGAGCAGCGCGCCGAGGGCGAGCGCCAGGCCCGAACCGCTCTGCTGAGCCTCCGTGGGCTGGGCGTGCGCCTGCCGGTGACCGGAGCGTTTGCGGTGCCGGGCACCCCGGCCGGCCAACCACACGTTGCCCGCGGTGTAGGCGGCGGCGCCCGCCAGGGTGCCGGCCACGGCAGGGGCGAGCCCCGCCTCGTCGTACGCCTCCGAGACCAGTTCGAAACTGACGGCCGACAGCAGTACTCCCGCGCCGAAGGCCATGACCGTGGCGATCACCTTCTGCGGTACCCGCAGGCCGAACCCCGTCACCGCCCCGAGCAGCAACGCCGAACCCGCCACCAGACCCCACAGACCCGCCAGTGCCACTTCCGTCATGAACCCCGGGTACCCGGCGCGGGCGTCAGCGTTCCTCGAGTGCGCGGTGGTGTGACCGGAAGCACGGGTGCGGCCTTCGGCGGCCGTCTCTCCGCAGCCGGTCGGCGCTCCCGTGGTGACACGGTCCGGCCCGCGGACCCGCGAGGCCGCCCCGCCTCATCGGGCGGGGCGGCCTCGGCCACCTGACGGAGCGGGTTCAGACCGCGTCGCGCCTGGGCAGGCGCCAGTTCGGGCGGGGGAAGTGGCAGGTGTAGCCCTCCGGGTAGCGTTCCAGGTAGTCCTGGTGCTCGGGTTCGGCTTCCCAGAACTCGTCGGCCGGGACCACCTCGGTCACGACCGGGCCCGGCCACAGGCCCGACATGTCGACGTCGGCGATCGTGTCCTCGGCGATGCGCCGCTGTTCGTCGTCCAGGTAGAAGACGGCCGAACGGTAGCTGGCGCCGATGTCGTTGCCCTGCCGGTTCTTCGTGGTCGGGTCGTGGATCTGGAAGAAGTACTCGAGGATGGTGCGGTAGTCGGTGGCGGCGGGATCGAAGACGATCTCGATCGACTCGGCGTGGCTGCCGTGGTCACGATAGGTCGGATGCGGCGTGCCGCCGCCGCTGTAGCCGACCCGCGTGCTGAGCACGCCGGGGAGCTTGCGGATCAGCTCCTGCATGCCCCAGAAGCAACCGCCGGCCAGCCACGCCTTCTGCTGGTCGTCACTCATCACGGGATCTCCCTTCCTTCGTTCGTGAGCGAGGTGCTCACGTGCGGTCGGACCGGTAACCCGTACGTCGACGAACTTCGGCGGAGCGGGCAGTCAGCCAATGGTCTCATCTTCAATCGTCACCAGTCAAGCAAGTGACGGTGCGGATGGCGTTCCCCGCGTTCCCCGCGTCCCTCGTGTTTCCCGAGCCGGGTCAGGCTGACGCATCGGCGCGGCCCGGGTCGCTCGGGTGCGACTGCAGCGCGGTGATCGTCGCCGTCATCCAGGGCCACAGGGGCAGTGTGCCGAGCACGTCACGCCGAAGCGCCGCCTCGTCGTCGGCCCGCCACAGGCCGATGCTGCGCAGTTCGCCCACCGGGCGCCAGAGGCGTACCAGGTGCCCGTCGGCCGCCAGCTCCCCGGCGCGTGCGGCCTCCGCGGCGCGAACCCGGTCCACTTCGGCGGGGTCGGTGCCGTCCGGAACGGTCGTGGTCAGTTCGACGAGGAACTCGTGCATCTCTTTCTCCCTTTCGACGAAGGCGCCCGGAGCGCCGGTGATCGGACTCGCATCGGATCCGGGGCGGTGCCGGCACCCGCTCCGGACGCTCGCCCCGCTGGTCGGTCAGCCCTCGGTGGCGAACCGGGAGACGTGGTACTGGCGGATCCTCCAGTCCGTGTCGTCCCGCCGCAGGACGAGCGACATGTGCACCTTCGCCTCCCATCCCGCGGGATCGCTGAAGGTGACGTCGGCGAAGCCGCCGGCGACCTGTTCGCCGATGGAGAAGGTGTGGAGGACCGTCACCTCCGCGCGCCGGTCGTCCGCGACCGCTTCTTAGTACGCGCGGACGGCCTCCCGACCCGTGACGACCTCGGGGCCGAAGCCCTGGAAGAACGCGTCGGCGGTGAACAACTCCGCCATGGCGTCGGG